>MHDW01000124.1:0-7535 GCA_001803645.1 Nitrospirae bacterium GWC2_42_7
ACAGCGGCAGTAGAAGAGAATATGAACTTATTGACATTATGTTTCACACAAGATTCAATTAATTTAAGCGCATTTGAAAAATTATTTCTGTAATATTTAATTGGGTTCTTTACGGATTCCTCAACAACTATATGCGCTGCAAAATGAACTACAGCATCGAACTTTTCTTGTCTGATAAGGTTGTCCAGCGAGACTGTATCTGCGAGGTCAGCTACAACTAGTCTGCCGGATAAAACAGAGTCTTTGTGTCCTGTGGACAGATTATCGTAAATGATGACATCGTGCCCTTTATCAGAAAGGGTACGTACCATATGGCTTCCTATATATCCGGCTCCTCCTGTAACCAGTATCTTCATTAGATCTTTAAGCCTTTACTATCTTTGATGACTTTAAACCTGCTGTTGCATTCCTCGTATCTATTATGAGGTTGCTGTTCTTTACTATATATGGGATGTCATACGCAGAATGATCTGTTAATATCAGAACACAATCATATTTCTTTAGATTTTTTTCTGTTATACGAACAGATGACATTTTTAGATCATAATCTCTCATCTTGTGGGTCTTTGGAACATGAGGGTCATTATAATCGACTTTAGCCCCCTTATCTTTAAGCAGGGTTATAATTTTAAGAGATGGGGATTCCCTCACGTCGTCGATATTCTTTTTATAAGCGATCCCGAGGACGAGAATGCGCGCATTCCGGATGATTTTGTTGTTTTTGTTAAGGGCATCAATGACCTTACTTATAACAGAGTAGGGCATGCTGGTATTTATTTCTCCGGCAAGTTCGATGAATCTTGTATGGAAATCGAATTCTTTTGCTTTCCATGTAAGATAGAAAGGGTCGATAGGAATACAATGTCCTCCAAGACCGGGGCCCGGGTAGAAGGCTTGAAACCCGAATGGTTTTGTCTTTGATGCGCTTATGACCTCCCATACATCTATGCCCATGCGGTCGAAACAGAGTTTCATTTCATTAACAAGTGCAATATTTACAGCTCTGTATATGTTCTCGAGCAGTTTGCTTGCTTCTGCTACTTTTGTGGACGATACCGGAACTGTCTTATTGATGATCTTATCGTAAAGAGTTTTTGCTGCTTTTAAACAAGAAGCAGTACAGCCTCCCACAACCTTAGGTATGGTAGATGTTGAAAATTCGGGATTGTTAGGATCTTCTCTTTCAGGTGAGTAGGCAAGAAAAAAATCCTTTCCAGTCTTCAAGCCTGATTTTTCGAGTATGGGCTTCATGTCTTCATCAGTAGTGCCGGGATAAGTTGTGCTTTCGAGTATGATGAGATGTCCTCGCCTGAGATAACGGCTTATTGTTTTTGTGGTATTTATGACATAGGAGATATCAGGTTCCCTGTATATATTTAAAGGTGTAGGTACACAAATAATTATGCAGTCAGTTTTTTTAAGTTTCGAGAAATCATCCGTAGGAGAAAATCTTCCGGTCTTGTTGATCGAGCTTATCTTTTTGGCAGGGATGTGTTTTATATAACTCCTCCCCTGTTTTAGAAGATCGACTTTTTTTTTGTCAAGATCATATCCTATTACATGAAACCCTGCCTGTACAAATTCTATAACAAGAGGAAGCCCGACATAGCCCAGACCTATTATGCCGACTGAGGCTGTTTTCCCCTCGATAGCTTTTAGAAGAATGCTCAGTTGTAAGGAATCTTTTGCCAATTAAACCTCCTGAATATAATGTTAATTATTATAATCAACCTGATATTTTTATGGAAACTTTGCAGATCTTATGCCTTTTTTATTACTGTGCTTTCAATGTTCATTTTGCAGTGAAGGGCTTCAAGCAGTATCATCGCCCTTTCCCTGCCGGGAATATTCTTTTCAAATATGCCGTAAAAGTTCTTGAAAGGCCCTTCTTTTATAAGGATCCTGTCACCTTTTATGAAGTCTTCTGTGAACGGCTTAACAATATCGCCTTCCATTCTTTCTGTGATAGTGGATATTATTTCAGGATGTACTGCCAAAGGAGTATTTTTTCCGACTATGTATTTGACACCGCGTGTATATCTGATAAGTCTCATGTCTGTGTCAGGGTCGAAAAAAGCGAATATATAAGAAGGGAAAAGCTGCTCCGTGACTTTTATATATTTCCCCCGAAAATATTTCATGATCAATATTTTTGGGGTAAGAGTTTTAACTCCGGCATTAACCAGAAGCTGTGCTGTTGAGTCTTCGCTTCTGGGCTTGGTGTATATCGCATACCAGTTCATCATGCTTTGTATTATACTTCATGTGCCTGTCTTTCTTAAGAAATATGTTTATTCCATATCACATATGTTTATTTTTTTAATTAAAATAATTCCTCGATGCTCTGCATCGGGGTTGCCTCATATTCCCTCCCCCTTGAGGGGGGAGGGTGAGGGAGAGGGTGTTGGAATGATGTTTCACCCTCCCCTTATTCCCCTCCCCTCAAGGGAGGGGAGATTTAAGATACCTCGAAGCTTGCTGCGGGGTTGTTCATTAATCACTATTGCTTTGTAATTATTTGATCCACTTTAATCCTCTGTAAGTTCAAATAAGTCACCTGCATTTATGCCAAATTTGGTTGCTTCACCGGAGTTTATCTCAAGTGCATATGAAACAGGTTTCTTAAGTTTGATAAAAGGACAAACAGTGCAGAGAGGGAGGTTCTCGTAGATCTCTGTGACCCTTTTTCTGCTGTCAAAAAGAATTATATCTATCGAAAAATTCATTTCCTTCATCCAGAAATAGTTTTCTCTTGAATTGTCCAGAATAAATAACATGCCATGACCGGCAGGAAGTTCGCTACGTCCGGAGAGACCTTTATTCCTGGATTTTGCATTAGAGACTACCTCAACTTTAAAAGAAGAGATCTCTGTTGTGAGTGTCCCGTTCTTTGTGTTGGATTTCCTAAGTATTGTTATGGTCTGCAATCCTGTCCCTGTTTTTGCATTGGCAGAGACAAGTGAACATGAGGTGGCAGCTGCGAGAAGAAGACAGACAAGCACTGAAAGGATTAATCGTTTTTTAAGCTGGTTGTTATTCACCGATCTGATGAAGTTTCATGAAATTTGTCTTGCCTTTTGATGAAAGCGGAGAGCTTGCGATTATAACGACCCTGTCACCTGATTTTACTATTTTCTCTCTAATAAGCACCCTTTCGACCTCTCTAAGCATATGATCTGTATTTTTCAGAGGTCTCATATACTTGGGGATCACACCCCAGTAAAGAGGAAGCCTCGAAAGCACAGCTTTGTCCGGTGTGAAAGCAATTATTGGAGTCGCAGGCCTGAAGTCGGATACGAGACTTGCTGTAAAACCTGAGCGTGTAAATGCAACCAGTACTTTTGCGCATATATCCTCAGCTGCACTGCATGCTGCGTCAGCCAGTGCTTCTGCATATGAATTTCCACGTATATATGAAGACATTCTCTTCTGTGTCTTTTCTGTGAAAGAGATTATTCTGTTCATCATCCTAAAAGCTTCGAGCGGATGCGCTCCTGACGCTGTTTCTGCAGAAAGCATAAGTGCGTCTGAACTGTCTATGACCGCATTGGCAACATCTGTTGCCTCTGCCCTCGTTGGTCTCAGGTGATTAGTCATGGATTCGAGCATCTGAGTGGCGGTTATAACAAGCTTTCCCTTGCTGTTTGCTCTGACTATCAGATCTTTTTGTATTAAAGGCACTTTTTCAGGCGAGACCTCTACCCCGAGGTCACCTCTTGCTATCATAATTCCATCAGACTCATCGAGTATGGCGTCAATATTTATAAGCGCTTCAGGTTTTTCTATTTTTGCTATAACAGGAATATTAAGGCCTTTTTTTGAAATTATATTCTTAACTATGGTGATATCGTGAGCTGTTCTAACAAATGAAACAGCAATATAATCGACATTCATGTGGAGTCCGAAATCGAGATCACGACGGTCTTTTTCAGTGAATGATCTCTGTGATAATTTCATGCCCGGAAGGTTGACGCCTTTTTTGTCCCTTAAGATACCGCCTTCGATGACACTCGTTACCAGGGCTTTGTTTGTCTTATTTTTTACTCGAAGCTGGATGAGGCCGTCATCTAGAAGGATCCTGTCACCTTTCTTTGCATCCCTGAGAAGCATTGGGTATGAAACATAGATATTTTTTGGATCACCTTCGCCTGAGCCTGGGAGGATCGAGACTTCACTGCCTTTCTTCAGCTCGATCTGGCCACCCTTAAAGATCCCTGCACGTATTTTTATTCCCTGAAGGTCCTGCATTATAGAAACGTTTCTTTTATATTTTTTTGACAGCTCTCGGATAAGTTTGATGAATTTACCATGCTGTTCATGACTGCCGTGAGAGAAATTCAGTCTCGCAACATCCATGCCTTCTTTGATCAAAGCAGAAATAACCTTTTTGTTTGATGAAGCAGGGCCGATTGTACATATGATCTTAGCTTTTCGATGAGTCATGATCTAAATATTGCCTTGTCCCATTTTATATGCTCCTGCCAGTTTGCTCCTCTGTCCTTATGATCTGATCTGTAGTGTGCTCCTACGCTTCCCTTTCGTAAAAGTGCGCTCTCAACGATAATAAAGGAAACAGTGATCATGTTTTTTAATTCAAGCTCATTTCTGGTAATGAAATTCTGTTTTGTGATCTCTTTCCATAAAAGCAGTTTTGTTTCGGCCTGTTTAAGGGACTTTGCGCATCTGATGATCCCGGTTTTTTCCCACATTGTTCTTCTCAATGACCGCCTTATTTCGTAAATATCCGATATTGAAGATACTTCTTCATTATACCCTGAAATCCTTTCAGGTTTGATTTTGGTATTGAGGGCAGCTTTTCCGGCCCTTGCGCCATAAACAAGGCCCTCGAGGAGGCTGTTTGATGCAAGTCTGTTTGCGCCGTGGACACCGGTGCATGCGACCTCTCCGGCAGCATAAAGCCCTCTGATATTGGATTCACCATCGAGATTGGTCCTTACTCCTCCCATGATATAATGCGCAGCAGGTGATACTGGAATTAGATCTTCTGTAATATCTATATCATACTGCAGGCATGTGGAATTAATTTTCGGGAATCTGTTTTTTACAAATTTCTTGTCCAGATGCCTGAGGTCAAGATATACATGGTTGCTTGCGGTTTTTACCATCTCTGATATTATTGCCCTTGACACAACATCCCTTGGTGCAAGTTCAGCCTTAGCATGATAATCATCCATAAATCTCTGGCCCTTTATATTTAAAAGAACAGCGCCTTCTCCTCTCATGGATTCGCTAAGGAGAAACTGCGGCGCAGCAGGATAGTAAAGGCTTGTAGGGTGAAACTGCACAAACTCCATATCTTCGAGTTCAGCGCCTGCCCTGACTGCTATAGCCATACCGTCTCCTGTTGCAACAAAAGGATTGGTTGTCCTTGAAAATAGCCTGCCTGCACCTCCTGTTGCGAGGATCGTGGCTTTTGCAAACAGAGCTATAACTTTATTGTCTCTCAGTACATAAGCGCCGTGGCATTCACCGTTATTTATTATAAGATCAATAGTATAGGCAAAAGGATATTTTCTGACTGACGGGAAAGAACGTGCTTTACTAAGCAATACCCTCTCTAGCTCTTTGCCTGTTGAATCGCCGTGGGCATGCAGTATCCTTCTTTTTGAGTGGGCTGCTTCGAGAGTCAGAGCAAGTTTCAACCCCTCTCTGTCGAACTCAGCGCCCCAGGAAATTAATTCCATTATTCTTTCAGGCCCTTCTTCAACAAGTGTCTTGACAGCATCTTCCCTGCAGAGGCCGTCACCTGCTTTTAAGGTATCTTCCTGATGAATACCGACTGTGTCTTCATCACTCATCACAGCTGCTATTCCGCCTTGTGCATACTCTGTGCTGCTTTCTGATGGTTTATCTTTTGTTACAACGAGGACGTCTCCGAATGGTGCAAGCTCGATAGCAGCCCTAAGGCCTGCTACTCCGCTCCCGATTATAAGGAAATCAACAGATTCACTGTCCATTCAAAAAGAATACAAGTATACTAGACAGGAAATCAAGAGATAAAAAGCTATCTGACGTATTTCTGGAACACAGGTATATTGCTGATATTGCTAAAATCTGCTGAAATTTATTAAAATATCCTAAATCAATTCAGGAGGAAAGAAGTGAAAGCAGGCATTCACCCGGACTATAAGGAATCAAATGCAGTTTGCGCTTGCGGAGAGACGTTTGTCACAAGGTCAACTATCTCTCCCATGCGGCTTGATATATGCTCAAAATGCCATCCATTTTTCACTGGAAAACAGAAGTTAATGGATACTGAAGGCAGAGTAGAGAAGTTCAAGAAGAAATACTCAAAGAAGTAGTTAAACTAAAGAATAATAAAAAACAGGAAACACAGAGAAGTTTCCTGTTTTTTTTATTGTGCTGATCTTATGTTGATAAACAATAACGATAATAAACTGAAAAGTGTAGGCGGCCAGGCTGTGATAGAAGGCGTTATGATGAAATCGCCGAAGAACTGGACTGTGGCTGTACGAGATCAGAAAGGCAATATACATATTAAAAAAGAGAAGCTCACTGAACTGCCTCGATTTTGGAAATTGCCGGTTCTCAGGGGAGTTGTTGCGCTGGGTCAGGCTCTTGGACTTGGGATAAAAGCTATAGAGTTCTCAGCCAGCAAGGCGTATGAAGAAGAGTCAGAAAAAGGAATGGGGAAATTCACCATGTCTATTACTATCCTGATCTCTATACTGCTTGGTATTGCTTTGTTTATACTCCTTCCTCTTTATATAACGAAACTCATAGGGCTTCTTGTCCATAATGTAACAGACAGCTCTTTTTTATTTAATCTTACAGACGGGATCGTCAGGATAGTGATTTTTCTGCTTTATGTGGTCCTTATAGGCAGATGGAAGGAGATGTCGAGAATATTTGAATATCACGGCGCAGAACATAAAGTGATACACGCTTACGAGGCAGGTAAGGAATTGACGCTCGAAAATGTGAGAAATTTCAGCCCGCTTCATCCGAGATGCGGCACAAGTTTCCTCATGATAGTTATGGTTGTGAGCATAATGGTTTTTTCGTTCATACCTCAGCATCTTCCGTTTTTGTACATATTTCTATCCAGAATAATCCTTATTCCTCTGATCGCAGGATTTTCATACGAGTTTCTGAAGTTCTCTGCTAAATGGGAGAACAATGCCTTGATGAGTATTCTGATCCAGCCCGGCCTTTTTCTTCAAAAACTTACAACAAGAGAGCCTGATGATGCCCAGCTTGAAGTAGCGCTCAGATCTCTTATTGAAGTACTGGAATTAGAGGAAAATAATGCTTGATAAGCTGATATCAATAGAAGAAAAATATGAAAATCTGACGACCCTGTTAATGGATCCGAAAGTTATTTCTGCACAAACAGAATTCCAGAAATATTCGAGGGAATATTCTGAGCTTCAGCCTGTGGTAGAGAAGATACGCGAGTACAAGAAATTACTCTCTGATATCGAAAATACCGAAGGACTTCTTGGGAGCGGAGATGCTGATTTCAAGGAACTTGCGCAGGCAGAAATTGAAGA
>MHDW01000124.1:7565-7828 GCA_001803645.1 Nitrospirae bacterium GWC2_42_7
GAAGAGTGTAATTCTTGAGATCAGGGCAGGTACAGGAGGAGAAGAGGCCGCACTCTTTGGCGCCAGTCTGTTCAGGATGTATACCAAGTATGCTGAATCGAAAAGATGGAAGATAGAGATAATCAACATTAACGCAACAGGTATCGGCGGTATAAAAGAAGTGGTTGCTTCGATTGAAGGGAAGGGCGCGTACAGCAGGCTTAAATACGAAAGCGGGGTCCATAGGGTACAGCGTGTACCGACTACAGAGGCTTCAGGCAGGA
>MHDW01000125.1:0-4402 GCA_001803645.1 Nitrospirae bacterium GWC2_42_7
CTCAAAGGACGCTGGACAGGTGTTGATGAATATATAAAGAAGTCAACAGGAGGCGCTCTTGAGACTATGAACGCCTATACGATAATGGACAATCCGATGACATCCTGCGGATGTTTTGAATGCATCATTGCGATTGTGCCTGAGGCCAACGGAGTTATGCTCGTCCAACGCGGACATACGGGAATGACACCTGCCGGCATGAAATTCTCAACACTTGCAGGCAGCGTAGGCGGTGGAATACAGGCCCCGGGATTTATGGGAATCGGAAGAAACTTTATAACAAGTAAAAAGTTTCTTTTTGGTGATGGCGGACTGAAAAGGATCGTATGGATGACAAAAAACCTGAAGGAAAGCCTGAAGGATGCTTTTAATCAGCGGGCTGCAGAAGAAGGAGTTCCTGACCTGCTCGATAAGATAGCAGACGAAACAAATGCTGAGGATTCAGAGAAACTACTTGAGTTCCTTACAAGTGTGGGACATCCTGCGCTTACCATGGACCCGATGTTCTAGGTAAACAAGAAAAGGTATAGGTAAAGGTAGAGGCAGAGAAAATGCTTAAAAGAATTACAACAGAAGAGGAAGGGCAGGTTAGTCTTAACCTTAACCTTTGCCTTAACCTGTTTTATTAAGGTCGATGTTCTAGATAAACAAGAAAAGGCACAGGTAAAGGTAGAGGCAGAGAAAATGCATAAAAGAACACAACAGCAGAGGAAGGGCAACTTAGTCTTAACCTTAGCCTTAACCTGTTTTATTTAAGGAGGATATATGTCAGAGAATATAAGAAGTGATGCCAGCGGTGCACAAAAGATCATAAAGTGGGGCGAAGCCCAGAAGATAGAAACCTGTTTCGACAGGGCTGAAAAAATGAAACCCTGCCCAATAGGCGCAGTTGGGGCTTGCTGCAAGGTCTGTCATATGGGCCCATGCAGGCTTGTAGGCAAAAATGCAGAGGAAGAAGCAAGAGGCGTTTGCGGAGCCACACTGCCGACAGTTGCTGCGAGGAATTTTCTCAGGATGATAGCAGCCGGAACAGCAGCACATTCGGACCACGCGCGTGGCATGGCCTTTACCCTCCTTGCTGTTGCAACCGGAGAGGCAAAGGATTTTAAAATTACTGATGTAAGAAAACTATACAAGGTTGCCGGATATCTGAACATCGAATTTGAAGGCAGAGAAGTAAATGCTGTTGCAAAAGATGTTGCTGAAAAGCTGATAGAAGACTTCGGAAGACAGAAGGGTGAAGGCAACTTCATAACAAGGGCACCCAAGAAGACCCAGGAACGCTGGAGAAAATGGGGAATAGTCCCACGTGGAGTTGACAGAGAGGTATGTGAGTCAATGCATCGGACCAATATCGGTGTTGACCATGATCCTGACCATCTCCTGACACAGGGATTGCGTACAGCACTTGCAGATGGATGGCTCGGCAGTATGATATCTACTGATGTTACTGATATCCTCTTCGGGACACCAAAACCAATAAAGGCAGAGGCGAGTTTCGGAATATTTAAAGAGGACGAAGTCAACCTTATCGTACACGGCCATGAGCCATTGCTTGCAGAGATACTGGTTGATGTTGTTGAAGAGCCTGAAATGATCGCATATGCAAAAACAAAGGGAGCAAAAGGGATAAATCTCGGCGGAATGTGCTGTACGGCGAATGAAGTGCTGATGAGGCATGGAATACCGACTGCCGGCGGTTTTACGAACCAGGAGCTCGGTATTATGACCGGACTTATAGATGCTATGACTGTCGATGTCCAGTGCATCATGCCTGCGATCGTCGATATATCGAAGAAGTTCCATACAAAGGTCATTACCACTTCTGAGAAAGCTAAGATGCAGGGTGCGATGCATATCGAATTCGATGAGCACCACGCAAAGGAAGTAGCGCGGCAGATTGTGAAGGTGGCGGTCGATAACTACCCAAACAGGACTGCTAAAGGCAGCCATATTACAGAAAAGGCGACTCTTATCGGAGGTTTTTCTCACGAATATATTGAGTATATGCAGGGCGGTTCCTGGAGGGGCTCCTTCAGACCGTTAAATGATGCGATTATTGCCGGAAGGATTCGTGGTGTTGTCGGCCTTGCAGGTTGTGACAACCCGAGGGTGACTTCAACAGGATTGCATCATTTCATTGCCAAAGAACTGATAAAGAATGATGTACTTATCGTATCAACAGGCTGTGGTTCCGCTGCCTGCGGTTCAGCAGGATTTCTGACTCCTGAGATGGCGCTCGAAAATGCCGGGCCGGGATTAAGGGAAGTATGCGAGGCTATCGGAATCCCGCCGATACTCCATCTCGGAGCATGTGTGGATAATTCAAGGATCCTTACCATTGTCAGCGCAATGGCTGCTGAAGGCGGGCTGTCTGATGAGATAGGCGGCATGCCTGCAGTAGGTATTGCTCCTGAATGGATGTCAGAAAAAGCGATTGCTATCGGATGCTATTTTGCAGCCTCAGGTGTGCCTGTGATCTTCGGAGGAGATTCTCCTGTAGAGGCCAGTGAAGAGGTCACAAAGATCATGACAGAGGTCTGGATGGAAAGGTTTATGGGAGCATTTCATTTCGAGCCGGATCCTGAAAAGATACTCGAGCTTGCACTGAAATATATTGATACTGCAAGAGAGAGACTGAAACTAAGAAAATATGAACCGGGCAAGTTCGGCGCAGAGCGTGTGCTTATGGATATGGCTGCAAGGCGTACAATAGAAAGCTCAGCAAAACCACATATTGGAATATATTAATTAGCTTATAGTTCATAGCTCATGGCTCATAAAAACACGACTATGAGCTATCAGCTAAGAGCTGTGTTGGAGGTTTGATGAAAGTTGAAGAAATAAATGCCGATGAAATAATAGGCAATGTAAGGGATGTACTTACAGAAACGCAGAAAAAAAGGGGCATTCTCATACATGCTTTTCAGAAGATACAGAAAGAATATAATTATCTTCCGGAGGATGTATTGAATAGCCTGTCAAAGAAACTTGATATCCCTTTATCAGAGGTTTACAGTACAGCCTCTTTTTATAAACATTTTTATTTCAAGCCAAGAGGCAGAAATATTGTCTGCGTATGTGTAGGAACAGCCTGTCATGTCAGGGGTGCGAGCAAAGTACTCGAACAGATAGAGGATTCTTTCGGGATAAAGGAAGGAGAGACAGCAGAAGATATGTCTTTGACCCTTGAAACAGTGGGCTGTGTGGGCTGCTGTGGTCTTGCGCCTGTGGTTACTGTGAATGAAGATGTTGTCGGTGACCTTAATCCAAAGAAAGTTAAATCGATAATAAAAATGGTCGAGGGAAAGTAAGCCATGGAGAAATTACATTCAATAGAGGATTTGAAAAAGCTGAGAAAACAGCTGATGGAAGAGACCTTTAAGCCGGAAGTCCCAAGGATCAGGCTTTGCAGCGGAACAGCATGCACTGCAACAGGAACACCCAAGGTAGTGGAGGCGATCGAGGACGAAGCAGGCAAAAGGGGCATTGAACTGGATGTTGTAAAGACAGGCTGTCAGGGCCTTTGTCAGAAGGGGCCTGTTATGAAAGTGGAACCCCAGGGCATATTCTACCAGAAGGTCCAACCGGAACATGCAAGATCTATTTTGGGTTATACAGTGCTTGGTGGATTACCTTTCCGTCAGAGCCTTTATAGAGACAACTTCCTCAGCGAGCCTGTGCCTGAGATGCTGGAAGTCCCGTTTTACAAAAAACAACTAAGAATTGCACTCAGAAATAACGGTCTGATAGACCCTCGTAACATCTCTCATTATATAGCTGTTGGCGGCTATACTGCGCTGGAGAAGGCGCTTGGCACAATGACCCCGGATGATGTCTTGAATGAAGTTGACAAGGCGAACCTCAGGGGGAGAGGCGGTGCTGGTTTTCCTGCAGGCAAGAAATGGAAACACACAAAGAGTGATAAGTCAAAAATAAAGTTTGTTATAGCTAACGGAGATGAGGGCGACCCGGGTGCGTTTATGGACAGGTCGGTAATGGAAGGTGATCCTCACAGTCTTTTCGAGGGCATGCTCCTTTGCGCATATGCTATTGGTGCAGAGTACGGGATGATATATGTAAGGCATGAGTATCCACTTGCTGTGAAGAACCTCAATCTGGCTATAAAACAGGCTGAGGAGCTCGGACTTCTGGGCAAGAACATACTTGGCAGCGGACTTAACTTTACGATCGATGTCAGAGAAGGCGCAGGCGCCTTTGTCTGCGGTGAATCTACAGCACTGGTAGCATCTCTTGAAGGAGAAAGAGGTTTCCCGAGGCCGAGGCCGCCGAGACTCTCTGAACAGGGCGGAGGTGTCTGGGGCTATCCGAGTAACCTTAACAATATTGAGACGTATGTGTGTGTACCGCCGATCATTGCAAAAGGCGCTGACTGGTTCCT
>MHDW01000125.1:4430-5923 GCA_001803645.1 Nitrospirae bacterium GWC2_42_7
GGTCTTGTAGAGGTCCCGATGGGAATAACCCTGAGGGAGATCATTTACGAGATCGGCGGCGGCTTAATGAACGGGAAGAAGTTCAAGGCAGTGCAGACAGGAGGCCCTTCAGGCGGATGTATTCCTGAGGAACATCTTGATCTGCCCGTTGATTTTGATTCTCTCGCAAAGGTCGGCTCCATGATGGGTTCCGGCGGTATGGTTGTCATGGATGAGGACAACTGTATGGTAGATGTTGCCAAATACTTCCTTTCCTTCTGCCAATCAGAATCCTGCGGAAAATGTCCGCCCTGCAGGGTGGGCACCTACCAGATGCTCCAGATACTCGAAAGGATCACTACCGGCAAAGGCGAGGATGGAGATATCGAAGAACTCGAGAAGATAGGAACGCTGATAAAAGAAGGCGCTCTCTGCGGCCTAGGAAACAGCGCTCCTAACCCGGTACTTACAACAATAAGATATTTCAGGGAAGAGTACGAGGAGCATATACACGATAAATATTGCCGTTCAAAGGCATGCAGCGGCCTGGGCATCTACAGGATAGAGCATGAGGAATGTTTCCTTTGCGGTCTTTGCAAGGAGGCATGTGCCTTTGATGCAGTAAAAGAGACCAAGAACAGCTTTTTTATTGACCAGGACTACTGCACAAAATGCAAGGCCTGTTATACAGCATGTCCGATAGGAGCAGTCAAGGTTGAGAAACAGAAAAGACTGAAAGCCAAACAGGAGGTAGCATGAGCGGGACGCCTAATAAAGACGAAACACCCAAGAAAGATATGAAAGACGTCTTTGCTGCTGTTGAAAATATCAGGTGCGCCATACAGAGATCACAGAAATTTGTAGAGGAATTCCTTTCTGAGCCGATGTGCGGCAAATGCCATCCCTGCGCTCTTGGCAGCTACGAGGCCCTTGTGCGATTGAAGAGGATATCTTCGGGCAGGGGAAAGCAGGATGATGTTGCAGCCATACAGAGAATAGCTGATGAAATGCTGGAAGCTTCAAGATGTATAAAGGGGAAGGACACTGCAAAGTTCCTGCTTGAAGAGCTGAAAAAAGAATCATTCAGGGAGCATCTTGAAGGACACTGCGCAGAGAGAGAATGCCCTTCTTATGTTATGTATAAAGTAATACCAGAGAAATGTGTATTATGCGGGCTCTGCCAGGAGGCATGTAAATATAATGCTATTACCGGAGAGAAGAAGGTTTCTTTCCTTTCAGGATATCTGCCGTTTGAGATAAGGCAGAAAAGGTGTGTGAAGTGCGGCGACTGTGTGACTGCATGTCATTACGGAGCTATCGAAATAATAGAAGAAAAATCAGGAGTCCCTGTTTAAAATGAGGAGGAATAAATGGCGAAATTGATCAATTTAAAAATAGACGGAAATGATGTGCAGGTCGCAGAAGGCACGAACCTTATCGATGCTGCTGAAACTGCCGGAATTCATATTCCGAACCTCTGCTACCTGAAAGGCATGAAGGGTATCGGAGCATGC
>MHDW01000125.1:5949-14722 GCA_001803645.1 Nitrospirae bacterium GWC2_42_7
CAACACAAAGGTCAAGGAAGGAATGAACATTTCCACAAACACGGAGAAGGTCCAGGAGGTCAGAAAATTCGTGATAGACCTTATCCTTTCAATGCACCCTCTGGACTGCATGACCTGCACAAAGGCCGGTGTATGCAGTCTCCAGAAATATGCATATGACTTTGAGCTGAAAGAATCGAACTTCACCAGAAAGAAGATGGGTTATCCTGTTGATGCCGCCAATCCTTTTATCAAGAGAGACCCTGATTACTGTGTTCTCTGCGGCAGATGCATAAGGATATGCAAGGCGCAGGGGACCGAGGTTCTGGACTTTCACGGAAGAGGAGTAGGCGCCAGAGTTGTCACAGCAAATGACAAGCCTCTTCAGGAGTCGCCATGCACTTTCTGCGGAAGCTGTGTTGATGCATGTCCTGTGAATGCTTTGCTTGAGGCAGACAGATGGAGGAAGGGCAGGGAATGGGAATATGAAAAAACTGATTCAATATGCCTCTCCTGCGGAAGTTCCTGTGGTATTTCTGTCAGCACAAAGGACGGAGAGGTTATAAAGATAAATGCCGGCATGCCTGAAGGCGTTGCTGAGAAATATATATGCGCAATAGGAAGATACGGATTTGACAGCCTGCTTGGAGACAAGAGGGTAACGGTCCCGATGAAAAAGATCAACGGCGCTTTACAAGAGACCACTTGGGATGATGCGTTGGCAATAGCTGCTGAAAAACTTAAGTCAGCAGGATCTGACTCTGCATTCATAAGCAGCGGGAGCATACTGAATGAGGACGCGGTATTGCTTAAGAAACTCGCCTCTGATGTTGTGAAGACAAAAAATTATGATTCATCCGTCAGCCTTTATTCTGACAGTGCTGCCATGAGGAGCGGAGGGGCTGATCTTGAAGCTGCGGACCTCTTTATTCTTGCCGGGATATCCCCTGACCAGTGGAAAAGGGTATTGCCTGCGCTGGCTGCCATTGCAGGAAAAAGAGTGAATGCAGGCGCAAAACTTATTGTAATCAATTCAGGGGATCCCAGGATTTCAGGCGCTGCATCTGTATTTCTCAAAGGCGATGAGATCAGGATGATGGAGGAACTTGCTCAGGCTTTGATCTCGAAAGGTGTTAAAGCTCCCAAGGAGATGATAGAGGCTTTGGCACAGGTCAATCCTTCAGATGCTGCCATGAATGCTGCTGATATGTTCATCGCATCCAAATCTCCTGTTATACTGACCTTACCTTCTTTATATAAGGCAGCAGCAAACTTCTCGCTTATTAAGGGAGATGTTGTTGCAGTGCCTCTGGAAGCCAATGCAAAAGGTGTGACATTAATGGGGCTCACATCAGAAGGGAAGAAATTCAGCGAAATAATATCTTCCGGTTCAAAATTGCTCTATGCAGTAGGAGAAACTCCTGTAAACAAAAGACCTGAAACAGACTTTTTGATCGTGCAGAATTCTCACATGACAGAACTTGCTTCCCAGGCTGACCTGATACTTCCTTCAACACCTGCACTCGAATCCTCAGGAACGATAGTAGATTATCTCGGCAGATTAAGGGAGGTCAACAGGGCCTGTGATCCTCTAGGGGATTCAAAATCGAATGCCGATATTTTCACAGCTGTTGCGGGTGCAATGGGCAGCCAGCTGAAACCTGTAAAAGATACGGAGATTAAAAAGGCATTGAAGACTAAGACCAAAGCAACATTCAGCGCATTTAAAAAGGCAAAAGGGCTGGATATAGACTCTGAAAAATTCATTCAGGATATAAATGAATCAACAGTCAACAGTTCAAGGCTGCTCTGGCTCAAAGAAACCGGAACTGTTGTAGCTGTTTAGACTATTTTACATATGCATATCAAGAGGGGTGTCAGGAAATTTCCGGACACCCCTCTTTTAATTTCTGCTGGCATGTTACAATTTCGTGTAAATCATAGATTATGTCTCGATCTGAACGGACATAGTATTATCGCTCATTCTCGCTGCGCTCCGAGGTATTTGCACTCTTTATTTATCAAAATACATACTGTATGAATATCGTCCAAATAAAACCGCTCAAATACTATGTCCGTTCAGTTTGCAGATTGATTAGGCTAAAGAGTCCAAAAACATGAAAAAAATTGTTTTTGAAGTAGGTCATATTTTCTATACACAGATTAATAAGATAATTATCTTCCTATTGCTGGTCTTTTTTACCGGGTGCATGCCGGAAGTAAAGACAGATATACCTTTGGAAACACCTGTTAAAAACAAGGCGGAAAGGCAACAGGAGAGGCTAAGGATAAAGGAGGTTTTTAAGGAAATAAACGAAACAAATAAGACCTTGAAGAAATCTCCTGAATGGCTGACAGAGGCCTACAGTTCGATAAAGATAAAAAAATTGAATGACATATTGAAAGAAGAATACAGTTCATACAGCAAATATCTGCATAGTAGCGAAGTTTATATTATAGTTCATCCGGGTTATTATGCATTTATTCAGAATAAGCAGCCTTTGCCTTTATGGGAATACGCAAAGGGTTTTCCGCAAAATAATGTTGTTGAACGTATCTCTGAGAATTTATCCCGTGATGACATAAGCATAAAAGTAATGGAGGAGCAGGAAAAAGTCCTGAGGGATTTTATAGAGTTCATGTCAAAAGAGAAAAAACTTGTCATACTAATTCTGCCCGGAGATTATAAGAACCATTTAAGCTACGGATATGTAAAAGGATATGATGAGTATGCGAGATATATAAATGAACTGACCAATATGTCAGAATCTGTAATATATATGGAGTCAAAAGAATATAACAATGGTTTCCTGAGCGATAAGGATCTGGAGGTCCTGGCAACATTTCTTAATACAGCAGGTGCAAAAACAATAAAGCTCGGCGGCGGTTATATAGGGAAGTGTCTCAGTAATTTTTATGAATCTATAGGAACGAGATACAGGAACAATGATATTAATTTTATTCTTGAGATAACGACCATATCTCCTGTTGATATGGGTTCGGAATCCAACAGACTGCTGAATAAAGACGGCAGGATAAACTTCAAAAGAGTGGTGCAATATTATAGCATGCTGGGTTATTCATCAAAACTGGCAGATTCGATAAAGCTCAGGCGTCTTTCGATGTACAGGGTATATCTTGATCAGTAGGTTTAAGAAACTTCAGAAAAAATCCCATTCTTTACAACCCTGTATTGATATTTCAATGCCATCATTTGAACCTAAAGACAGCATTTAGAGACTGTCTTTGCGAACCTGCCGGCCGGCAGGCAGGCAAAGTGAAGCAATCTCGCTGTTTGTCCACACACCCTTTGGGTGCTCGCAAATTTTAGGGATGACCTGAGTGCGGCATATAACGCAAATTGGGGCAAATAACGATAACCCACATTACTCATAAAACAGTCATACATTTCTCAAATACGGCTGAAAAAATTCTTGAAATCCTCAAGTTGTAAAGGATTTATAATCTCCGTTTTCCTGGCACAGTGTCATTGTCTGTAATTTTAGATCTTATATATTCAAGTACTTTTTCCCCCGCATCTGAGAAATTCATGAATTATGTGGGCTGAGGTCAAGAATATGATGTATAATCCTAAAAAAAGCAGTTAAAACGAAAAAGTGAATAAAAACATGTCATTGCGAACACCCGAAGGGTGTGTGGCAATCTCAGGATAAAACTGCGAGATTGCTTCACTTTGTTCGCAATGACAGACTCGAACTGCCGTTTTTAGGATAATGAATAATATTGCAACTTCTTTTTTCTGAAGCAATCTGTGATATAGAATATTGTTAATCTTTATAATATCTAGTGGCATGCTATTTGCTTTAATTATATAAACTTATATGAAAAATATAATTATTAAATACCTATTAATTTTATTAGTTTTCTTTGCATCAGGATCAATACTTGCCGTAATAAACATTAAAAATACTACCGTTGAACTCAGTCGCCTGATAAAACTTCATCAGATAGAAGACCTGCGTAAGAATCTTGTAATGAGCATACAGACAGTGCAATCAGATCTTTATACAGTTGGAACTCCATTGGGAAAGAAACTCGATTCGATCATAATGAATGTCTCAAATCTTGACGATAAAGCCACTATGTGTATCTCTTGCCATCATGAACCTGCGATCACAAAAGAATTGAATGATATCCAGGTGTCTATTCACGACTATCAGTCTGCACTCAGCCAATATATAACTGCATCGGCAAATTCAGAGATGATGGACAGACTGAAGCTGAATGCTGCGGGAATAGGGAATGCCATATTTGTAAAAACGACAAATATGTCGATTAAAGCAAGTCAACACCTTGAATTAAGCACCAATACCGCCATGGTAAGGATAAACAGGGCAAAGATGATCCTTTACAGCACGGGCGCTCTTACGTTTCTTCTTGGAATATTTATTGCCTTGAAGCTTACTGTCTCTGTTACACGACCGGTAAATAAACTTGTAGAGGCAGTAAGGGCAATTTCGCAGGGAAACCTCGGCTATACAATATCGCATATTGACAAGACTGAATTTGGAGAGCTTATCAAGGTTTTCAACAAGATGAGCGTTGACCTTGAAAAAGGATATTCTCAGCTGCACAATGAGATCATCGAACGCAGGAAGGCAGATGAAGAACTCATGGAAAGCAGAGAACAATATGCCCTTGCTGCCCGCGGTGCAAATGACGGATTATGGGATTGGAACCTGACATCAAATAAGATCTATTTTTCTACCCGCTGGAAATCCATGCTTGGGTATGAAGAACAAGATATCGAAGACAATCCTCAGAACTGGTTTGATCTGGTCCACCCCAATGACCGGAAAGAACTGGAAACAAAGATATCCGCGCATATTGACGGAATAACCTCTCATCTCGAAAGTGAATATCGAATATTGCACAAGGATAAAACATACCGCTGGGTTCTTAACCGCGGGCTTACTGTCAGGGATAAGAATGGAAAGGCTTACCGTATGGCAGGATCACAGACAGACATCACCGAACGAAAGATCGCAGAAGAGCAATTACTATATGACGCCTTCCATGATGCCCTGACCGAACTGCCAAACCGTGCCTTATTCATGGACCGACTGAAGCATCGTTTGAACCAGTTTATTAAAGGCAAGCAGAGGTCTAAGAATTCTTTGTTTGCTGTAATTTTCCTTGATCTGGACCGTTTTAAGATCATTAATGACAGCCTTGGTCATATGATAGGGGACCAACTCCTTATCGCTGTCAGTCAGAGACTGGCAAAAGCCATCCGTCCTGAAGATACGGTTGCCCGGCTTGGGGGAGATGAGTTTGCAATCATTCTTGAGAATATCATGGATCGGGAACAGGTGGAGATGATAACAGACCGTTTGCTGAGCGAACTGCCTTTGCCCTACCATATTAACGGACATGAGATATTTACTGCTGCAAGCCTTGGAATAGCCATAAGTTCTCCGGATTATGATCGGCCTGAAGACATGTTAAGGGATGCTGATATCGCCATGTATCAGGCAAAGGCCAAAGGAAAGGCCCACTATGAAATATTTGATAAAAAAATGTATTCAAGTGCACTGGCCCGCCTTCAACTGGAGACAGAACTGAGAAAAGCGGTCGAACATAATGAGTTTGTTATGCACTATCAGCCTATCATAGATCTCCGGAATGATAAGATCATAGGTTTTGAGGCCCTTATACGATGGGACCATCCAACACGCGGGCTGATCTATCCCATGGAATTTATTCCGTTGGCTGAGGAAACCGGATTGATCCTGCCTATGGGTGAATGGCTGTTAAACGAGGCATGCAGCCAGTTGCATAAATGGCAGAAACAGTTCGATATTGGATCAGTATTGAAAATGAGCGTGAATATCTCAAGCAAGCAATTTCTGCAATCAGACCTTATTGCAACTATTGATAATATTCTCAGGAATAACTGCATAGATGCATGTTGTCTTGCCCTGGAGATCACAGAAAGCCTTATCATGGAAGATGTAGAATCTGCGATCGAGACGCTGAATAAATTGCGTGATATGGGGATACATATCCACATAGATGACTTTGGTACCGGATATTCCTCCTTGAGTTATCTGCAACGTTTTCCTGTTAATGCGCTGAAGATAGATCAGTCTTTTGTTGCAAAGATGTTCAGCAATGAAGAAAACATGCAGATCATCAAGACGATCGTGTCTTTGGCCCATAACCTGAATCTGGATCTCGTGGCTGAAGGTTTGGAGGAAGCAGATCAACTGACCCACCTCAAAGAGCTGAATTGTCATTATGGCCAGGGGTATTTATTATCCAGACCTATGGGACCTGCTGCCATTGAAGCATTTCTTGAGGAAAGACTTCCGATCGCTGAGGCAAAAAAATGAAGGAAGGTTCAGATTCCCATTTTTAAATAACATTAAACAGGCAAGAGAAAAAATAAGCTGGAGGTCATGAGAATGATCATGAAACATTTGATCTGTTTGTTTCTCATAATTTTATTCATCCTCCCTTTTCCTGCTTTGTCTTTTGCGCAATCTGCTCAGCAGGGGATCCTTATAGGTCTTATCCCTGAGATGAATGTTTTTAAACAGCATGAGAGGTTCAAATCGCTGACTGACTATCTGACAAAAAAAACAGGGACGCGGGTGAATATCACTATTCTCAGCATGTACGGGAATATCATAGAAAGGTTCAATGCTGAAAAGATGGATGGTGCATTTTTCGGGTCATTCACCGGTGCGCTTGCAATAGAGGAGCTTGGTGTTGAACCTATAGCAAGGCCGGTCAATCTTGATAACAGTTCTACATATTATGGTTATATTTTTGTCAGAAAGGACAGCGGAATAAAAACCGTAAAGGACATGAAGGTGAAAAGAATGGCTTTTGTCGATAAAGCGACAACAGCAGGTTATATCTTTCCCGTTGCATACCTGAAGGAAAAAGGTGTTTTGGACATAAATAAATTTTTCAAGGAAACTTATTTTACAGGAAGCCATGACGCAGCCATAAATTATGTTCTTGACAGGAAAGCTGATATCGGCGCTGCAAAGAATACTATTTATGACAGTGTCAGGAAGGAAAACCCGAGGGTAGACAAGGAACTGGAAATCCTGGCAGAATCCGCAAAAGTGCCGTCAAACGGACTCTGTGTCAGAAAGGGGCTTGATAAGAACATCAAGGAAAAGCTGAAGAAGGCGCTTTTGGGCCTGGATAAGGACCCTGAGGGCAAGGCTGTTCTTGAAAAATTTGGAGCCATAAAATTTATTGAAACAACTGTTGCTGATTATAAGCCGGTTTTTGACCTTTCGCAAAAGGCAGGAATTAACTTAAAGACCTATAAATATAGAAATCAATGAACCTGACGGCAGTTGATAAGAAATAATGAATAGAAACATATCATTGCGAGCAGCCAAAGGGTGTGCGGCAATCTTGGGACATAGCGGCGAGATTGCTTCACTTTGCCTGCCTGCCGGCAGGCAGGTTCGCAATGACAGCCTCGAACTGCCGTTTTTTTTTGATGAACCACTTTTAATACATAAAGATTACAACCGCTGGATGTTATTGCTATTCAGCGGTCTTGCCGTAAATATTGCCGGGAGGTTCTGTTCCCCTCTTTTCGAACGAGATATCAGCTTTAATTTTACCGTTATTGTTTTTGCGGTTGTAAGCGATAAGAAGCCTTACAACCTCCCAGTTGATCTCATTCTTTTCAGCCCTTGATGTGATCTCCTCCAGAGCTGAGCGGTTATCAAATGAGACCGGCCTGTAAGGCCTTGGAGATATGAGAGCATCATAAACATCACAGGCTGCAATGATCTCAACAAGCAGGTCTTTCAGCTCAATGCCTCTCGGATATCCGGAGCCGTTCTTTTTTTCGTGATGATCTCTTGCCACAACAGCGGCAAGGTCCGTATGGTTACGCTGGTAATAAGTGATAAGGACATAGCCTGCTATAGTATGATGTTCAAGGGTCTTGTATTCTGCTTTTGTAAGAGGTGTGGTTTTTTTAAGGATATTTAAAGGGATACAGGTCTTACCCAGATCATGTGTGGGGCTGGTCGAGACCCTTTTTATACGCATCTTGTAGTCAGGGATAAGATCTTTGGCCAGAAGTGTTGAAAGGGCAAATACCATAAGGATATGGCGATATGTATATGTGTCATACTCTGAAAAATAGTCGAGCGATTCAAGAAATGGGAGGGCGAGGCTGACATTCTCCATTAATTGCAGAAGATCGGATACCAGGGCCCTGTCATTGAAGATCGTTTTGTAGGGTGGAATTTGCAGAAAATAGAGCAGGTCTTTTTTTGTAGACCCGTAATCCAGCAAACAGTATGTCTTAGGTTTGGATTTTATGTTAGAAGATATAATGGATTGCAACGTATCAGAAGTGAGCTTACACCCGGCAGGCAGAAGTTCCATATTATCCAGTGTACATACAGGGCGGTGGAGCGTTAAGACCTGAGAATCTTTTCTTGCGTTGCTTTTAGTTCGATCCCTTAATGTCATTTCAAATTACCTTCAGTAGTCTAATAATATTCAGACATATTTGCAAGAATTTTTTGCAATACAATATAATAAACCGAGCCTGATGCCGGATATTCCGGAAATAACTGAGAGGTATGTATATGCAATATAAAGCATGGTTTCAATGCATAAACGAAAAGTGCAAAGAACAATATCCGCTTAATACTATCATCTACCGCTGCAGGAACTGTAATTCATTGCTCGAAGTTCAGCACGATATGAATGCGCTCTCCAGGCGTGATGCTAAAGCCTGGATGAAACTCTTCGAGGACAGGTCCAAGTCTACTCAGTGGCC
>MHDW01000126.1:0-4702 GCA_001803645.1 Nitrospirae bacterium GWC2_42_7
ATCTTAACTTGAAATTTAATAAATCTTGCGGCATGATTTCTATATTTCTGTCATTCTGGCTTGCCCAGAATCTTTCTTTTCGGAGGGATTCCCGACAAGCGGGAATGACAACCACAAAAAAACCAATGAACAGAAAAAACAAACCATATGACGTGACAGCAGTATGTCAGTGAGTAAAAATCATGATTTTTTTATTGCTGATTTTCTAACATAATATCAGAGCGCTATGTGTTTGACTATGGTTATTTACTAAAACAATAAATTGTTAAAGTTTTTTGATGGTTTCTTCTAATGCTTTTTTTATATTATTTCCTAAAATATGAAGTTTTCTCTGAATTATTTTGTGGGTGCTTTCATTCATTTTTAAGTTCTTCGGTGGATAGTTATAAGCTTCCATGTATTTTTCAATTCGCTTTTTACGTTTATTATAAATATTATTGTTTATGCTAACTTCTTTAAGGTAACGTTTCCAGCCATACTCTTTTTCATTTTCATTTTGAGGATAGTTATTTTTCTTTCTGTTGCAACTTGGACATGCAGGAGCAATGTTCCCTAAACAATCAAAACCCAACTCAGATTTATTCATTCCTATAATATGGTCTGCTTCTAAACTTTCATTGATATTTCCACAATAACAACATATTTTGTCAAAACGATTTAGAATATCCTCCCAGTGTTTTGTCTTTTTAAATTGTATGTATTTTAGTTTGGTGCCATAGGCTATTAAAATATTTCTAAAAGCCATATTTACAACATAATTCTCATTATAATTAGGCATAATTTCCTCCTCATAAAGTTTTAAGAATGTTTCTTTGCCGAAACACTCAGTTCCTTATTTACATGTTTCCTAAACCACTTCGGCTCAATGACCTCTGCATACGGCAACCATGTGTATATCCATTTTATAATCTCTCGCACCCCTGCGACAGTAAAGGAAAGTTCCACATCCCCGTTAGAAAGTATTTTTCTTTTCTCCGAGGGATGCCAGCTCTTTTTTCTGGTAATGAGGTCTGCTATCTCTGCTGAAAACCTCACAGTGACATTTACCTCTTTTTCGTCATAAACTCCCCAGCTATGAGATAGGTGTTCCTCCAGATTAAAGTTATCTTTGATCTTAAAATATAAATTAGTCTCTTTCAGACTCGATATTCTGTCAAGCGCAAAACGCCGGATTTCATCTCTCAGATGGCAGTAACCGATAAGAATCCATGCTCCTTCATGAAAAACAAGACCATAGGGATCAACTATTCGTTCTGTTGCCTCCTTGCTTTCACGTGTCTTGTAGGCAAGGTCAATTGAACGATTTTCATTTATGCATTCAGAAACTGCATGAAAATATTCGTTTAACTTCTCAGTTTCAAAGGCATCCGGTATTTTTACGATAATAGAAATCTTCTTCTTCTCTGGCGGGACCTTTGCAATGCTGGTCATGCTACTTATAAATTTCTGGAATTCTTCTTTAAGCGGTTCTCCCAAATGGGCAACGGTCTCGCCCATAGTGAGCAGCATCATAAGCTGGTTTTCTGAAAGGGCAAGCTTTTTTATCCTGTCACCCCTGACAAATTTAAAGCCTTTTCTTTCATCATCAATCTCAACAGGGTCTATGAAATTTATGATTTCAAAGTATCTGTGAATGGTCCTTTTTGAGACGCTATATTTTTCCTGCAAGCTGCTGATAGAAGGGTACTTGTTTTGAGCTATTAAAGTGTAGATTTCAAGAAGGCGGATGACTTTTTCTGAAATGCCGGCAGGAAGGGCTTTTTTGTTTTTGTGAGATAGACTTTTAAATCTGTTCCCGCCAGCCATGCATGATTATCTTATATTTGTTGAGTTATCAGCAAGGTTTTGTATAACAAGTTGACAGATACAAAATACCTTCAGCACCACGTTTATTACATCCCCGGCAGTAATTTAAAGTGTTTGTTTTTTTTTGTTCTGTAAATCTTAAAATCGTCATCCAGCGTGAAAATTGTGTTTGTGTTTTTCGCGCCTGCAACAACAACCAGTGAGGCGTCTGCAAAATCCATTGGAAGGTCATGGTATTGCTTCATAAGCCTTCTGCATTCAACAGCCAAATCCTTATTAAGATCATATACGGATATAGTTCCCCGCTCTATAAATTCCCACAAATCGTCCTGGACAGTATGTGAAAATCCAAGCAGATAGAATGCCTCAGTTATGACAGGCCATGTTGTTATAAGAGGTTCTTGAATTTTTTTAAAGGCTTCAACACAGATAATATGCTTATTATCGCTTTTGTCGAGAATAGCAACAAGAGGACCGGTATCAATGACGAGCATTATGCTTCTTCCTCAGCATTTCCCTGAGGATTTCCTCGGAACGTGATGCAAGGTCACCCCTTCCGCTGCCAGGGTGTTTACCTATAAGGTCTTTCACAAGCTCATAGGGGCTCAGTTTTCTTTTTTCGACAAGAGGTACGCAGAACTCCCTTATAGATTTTATTACCATTGCGCTTTTAGTTGTCCTGGAAAGCCTCGCAGCTTTTTCCAGCAATTCTTCCGTTTCCCTGTCCAATCTGACACTTACAGGCATAGCTGTTCTCCTTTTACATTGTATTACATAAATGTATCACAATATGGCGCTTGAAATCAAGCGTGTTTTTTTGCTGATTCAGAAGAGCTTTTTTGTTTTTGTGAGATAGACTTTTAAGTTTCTCCCTCCCAGCCATGCATGATTATCTTATATTTGTTAAGTTATCTGCAAGGTTTTGTATAATAATCATATTCTGGTGTGTGCTGTCTCATAACAATAAGTTTAGTCGGGTTGTCATTCAGAGCGAAGCGAAGAATCTTGTTTTTGAGATTGCTTCGGGATTTCATCCCTCGCAATGACAATGTAAAAAAATTAGGAACAGGAAAAAGCGGTAAATTTAGAACTGCAAATGAAAAACATAATTTCAGGAGAAGAAAAGGCATGGGAAACGCTTTCGTGTATGGACTCTGAAGAGGTCACAGAAAATGCGTGCGTTTCATTTGATGCTGACAGTAAAATATACAGACTGGAATCTTTCGGCCAGATATTTGCTGTTGATATTGAAAAAAGACAGATCGAAAGCATAACTGAAGGGGGCGGGCTTTTTTTGACAAAGCTTGCTTATTTCTTCAGGCTTTCTGCGCTCTGGTATCTTGTTAAGGCAGCAGAGGCAAGCCCAACAGGGAAGCTTGTGAAACCTTCTGGTTTGCCGGGAGGTGATATCTTCTTCAGGGGTTCACATGTCCTGCCGCTTGATGCTGTTGCAAAGAAATATGCGCAGAACAAAGACGGTTTTATTGAAAAAGGCCTGTTTATGGGAGGAAAAAAAGTTAATTATGGAGATTCAGCGATAGAGCTTTATCCTTTTCCAAGGATCCCTGTAACAACGATACTATGGCTTGCAGATGAGGAATGGGGTGCGAGATTTGACCTGCTTTTTGATAACACATGCATTATGCACCTGCCTATTGATATATTATGGTCTGTTGCGATGATGTCAGTACTTATTTTTGGGGAGAGGTGAGATGAACATTATAAAGAAAAGATATTTTATGTTGTTGCTGGGCTTTATTTTATGCCTGACCTTTGCCGTATATTCTAATGTTATAGATGGTGAATTCCAGTTCGATGATTATACCTCTATACAGACTAATTTAAATATAAAGAACATAGATAATTTTGCAGATCTGAATGTATTTAGAACATTTTTTAGTGGTGGAAGGCCTGTTACTGATCTGACCTTTGCATTGAATTACTATTACGGAAGGCTCGATTCTGTGGGGTATCACCTCGTGAGCATATTCCTTCATTTGCTGACTGCAGTTGCTGTCCTGCTTTTTGCCAGAGAAATGTTCCGGGTCGGTGAAGGGGAAGACCCACGTTGGAAATGGATCTTTCTTCTTGTCAGTACAGCTGTTTTTTCACTTCATCCTATCAATACAGAAGCAGTCAGTTATATTGTCCAGCGTTCCGAGATCCTCAGTACATTTTTCTATCTTATTTCACTGATGTTCTTTGTGAATTCAATGAAGAGATACAGGAGTGCGCTAAAAGCATTGTTTTATCTGTTGGGGGTTCTTACCTTTTTTCTGGCGCTCGGCAGCAAGCTGACAGCAATAACGCTTCCGTTGGTCCTTTTTGTCTATGACCTTATATTCGAAGAAGGAAGGAGTTTCTGGGAACGCCTGGTTTTTTATCTGCCTGTTACTGCCGGTGCTGCTCTAATAACCATTTTTTTTATTAATGGTTTTGGGACTTCCCAATCTATCGGCTTATCGATTATCGGGCTTGAGCCGTACCATTACCTTTTGACACAGTTCAGGGTGATAGTAACTTATATAAAGCTTCTGCTCCTGCCGATCGGTCAGAATCTTGATTACAGCTATAGGTTGAGTACGAGCATTTTTGAATGGGACACATTTTTATCTTTAGTCTTGATACTTGGTCTGCTTTTCTTTGCTTTTATGCTCAGAAAAAGAAATAAGATAGCTTCTTTCGGTATCTTCTGGTTTTTTATAACGCTTCTGCCGACCTCCAGCTTTGTCCCTATTGTTGATCTGATATTTGAACACAGGGTTTATCTGCCGTCGATAGGTTTTGCCTTTTTAGTATCAACTGTGATCATCGGGATCATCCGGAAGGCTGAACAGAGATTTACTAAGGAGTTCATAAGTAAGGCCCCCTCACCCTCGCCTACCGGACAGGCAGG
>MHDW01000126.1:4716-5159 GCA_001803645.1 Nitrospirae bacterium GWC2_42_7
GAGAGGGTAATAATACTGCCCCTCCCTTGAGGGGAGGGGATGAAGGGGAGGGTGGTATCTGTGGCTTTAATTGTAGTCTCATAAGTATCAGAAAAAGAGTTTATATTTCGTCTGCAGCTGTAATCCTGATATTATTGTCTGCCCTGTCTTTTATTACGTTCCAGAGGAATGAGGTATGGAGAGACAGGATATCTTTATGGAGCAATGTGGCATCCGGGTCTCCAACCAAAGTCCGTGCATTTATGAATCTGGGGCAGGCGTTAAGCGAAAAGGGTTTTTATAAAGAGTCTGTTGATACTCTGCTGAAGGGATTAAACCTTGTTGATGACGGAAGCGTGCAAAGAGAGGAATTATACAGGGAACTCGGAGTTTCTTATTATTATCTCAAAAGAATTCAGGATGCAGTTGACGCCTATATGGAAGGCAGAAAATATGCACCCTTT
>MHDW01000127.1:0-147 GCA_001803645.1 Nitrospirae bacterium GWC2_42_7
CTTTTGCAATCTCCTTTCTGTCTCCAGTAGCGAGTGCCTCCTTCAGTTCCTGAAGCCTTTTGCCCCTGCCTCACCCTTTGCTTCTGCCTCCTTAGATGCCCCGTCAATCCAGCTATTCCATTTGTCCACACGAGAGGCTACCTGACC
>MHDW01000127.1:229-357 GCA_001803645.1 Nitrospirae bacterium GWC2_42_7
ATGATAAGGGCACCGATCCAGACCGCCATCCAGTCTTCACTCTTAATCAGACCGCTTTTTCTCTCAGCCATACCTTCCTCCTTTCTTACATTAAATTGTTAATATAAGATTCTCCAACCTCTCATTAT
>MHDW01000127.1:459-5154 GCA_001803645.1 Nitrospirae bacterium GWC2_42_7
TAAATAAGTAAGGGTAGAACGTGTTCCAGTCTGGCACATGGGTATAACTCTTTTGTTCTTGTCGAGTTTCCCGAAAAGCTTCTCCAATTCGTCCATGGACTTTATTTTGCCCGTTGCCTTGTCATAGGTCTCGGTATGCGAGACATTTAAAAGGCAGTGGGGAACACGTCCTCCCCTCTTTGCCCTTACATCAGTCCCTGCATACTCTCCGGGTGTTCTTGAGTCTATAAGCTGTGAATCTTTAGCCTCGCCTTTAGCAATCCTCAGCACCTCTTCTGTAGTGGCGATTTTGTTTTTCTGGAATTTGACGGCATATTTTGCAGGTGGAAGTTTAGTCTCCGCTATCACCAGTTTCTTCCCGTCAGCCTCCCATGCCTCGATGCCTCCGTTAAGGAACCGGACGTCCTTGTGTCCGAGATACTCAAGCACCCAGAAACCGACTGTAGTATCCGTAATTCCCTTTGCGTCGCCATAGACCACAACAGTGCTTTTATTGCTTATTCCAGCGTCACCCAGTAGCTTTTCATAAGGCTGTGGAGTCCTGAAGACAGTCACGGTCTCTTTCTCTCTTAGAACTTTTCCGCAAGTGCCGCCAAGATTTATAGCGCCCGGAATGTGCCCATCACTGTAACCCTTAGTAATTGCGCCGGTTTTCTTGTCTGTTGTGGCTTTCGCATCACGGCAGTCGAGCACAACCCACTTCCCCGCATTTTTCTCTATATCAGCGGGTGTTACTAACAGCTGTGGATTTGCATATTCTGCACTATATGCCTGTGGTACGATAAACAATAGTGCGATAAACAATATCAAAAATAACCTCAAACCTCTCTTGCTATCCATTTTTTGCCTCCTTTTTACGATTCTATTCCTGTTCTTTAGCATTCCGTATTTTGCTTGTATCCAGGACAATTTAATTATACTGCTGAAGCTTCACCTCCTCACGAAAAGATTGATCGTCTTAAAAAGATTATATTATATGGATTGCAATTCCAATACCATTTAATTAACTTGTTGATTTATAAGCGTTCTAAGCGATTGATTTTGCAGGTGTTGTTCCTGACAGGGAACAACCAAGCAGGGTAAAATGTTCCTAAAAGGGAACTTATTCGATGCCGTATTCTTTTATTTTCTTCCAGAGCACTTTTCTGCTTATGCCGAGACTCTTGGCCGCATCTGTTTTCCTGCCCTCTGATTCATTGAGCGCCCTCATAATGCTTTGTCTTTCAAGACACCGGATACTCTCCTCAAGGGAAAGGGCGTCCTTTATACATGTAGCTATATTGGAACTCTTTGATACTTCGTCCGGAAGATGCTTTATATCTATAATGCCGTCTTTTGAAAGTATAACAGCCCGCTCTATCGCATGTTTCAATTCTCTAACATTTCCGGGATAATTATAGGAAAGCAGGGCATTATATGCAGGTTGGGATACTGCCAGGTCCGGCCTTTTGTATTTATCCTTAAAGTGGGCAAGGAAATGGTCAATAAGCTCCGGAATATCCTCTTTTCTTTCCCTTAGTGAAGGCAGGACAACAGGGACTACATTTATTCTGTAAAAGAGCTCTTCTCTGAAAGTACCTGCTGCAATGCAATCCTTCAGATTTTTGCTCGCAGCAAAAATGCTTCTTACATCCACTTTGATCGAGGTATTTCCTCCGAGCTTTGTTATTATGTTATCCTCCAAGACCCTCAAAAGTTTGGGCTGGAGCGAGAGCGGAATATCGCTTATCTCATCAAAAAAAATGGTCCCGCTGTCAGCAAACTCAAACTTGCCTTTCCTTGTTTCTTTTGCGCCTGTGAATGCGCCTTTTTCATGTCCGAAGAGCTCTGACTCAAAGAGATCTTCCGGAATAGCAGCGCAGTTGATCTTTATGAAAGGCCTGTCATTTCTGTGGCTCAGCTTATGTATGGCATTTGCAACAAGTTCCTTGCCTGTGCCGCTCTCTCCCTGAATAAGCACAGGCACATCAGTCCCTGCTACAGATGCGATGCGGTCAAATATGTCCTTCATTGCAGGGCTTAAACCAATCAGGCTTTCGAAGCTTTTCTTTTCCCTTATGGATTCCTTTAACCTGATCAATTCCATTTCAATGCTGTGGAATTTAAAGAAGCGTTCTATGGCTACCAATAATTCTTCATTTGAGAAAGGCTTTGCAATATAGTCAAAGGCCCCTTCTTTAATAGCCTGTACAGCGGTCTTGATATCAGCATATGCGGTCATAATTATTGCACCTGAATCAGGAGATACTGTCCTTATGTGTTTAAGAAGAGTAAGTCCGTCGAAATGAGGAAGCTTAAGATCCGTAATAATCAGGTCAAATCTATCCTTCTCTATAGATGACCTGCCTTCTGCCCCGTCTTTGCAAGTACTGACATTATAGCCCGAGGATGACAGGAAGTGGCTCATGCCGAGCCTCATTGAAGGTTCGTCTTCTATAATAAGTATTCTATGTTTCATCAGGTTACGGGTAATTTTACTGTAAATGTCGTTCCTTTTTCAGAAGTTTCTACTGTTATTCTGCCGTTATGCTGTTCAACTATAGATTTGCTGACTGAAAGACCTAGCCCTGTTCCTTCACCTACAGCTTTTGTGGTAAAAAAAGGATCAAATATGTTTTGCAATACGTTATCGGATATGCCGGCCCCTGTATCAGTAAAAGAAACCTCGCAGAAACCGTTCTCTATTAATGTATTTATGGTAAGATCGCCGGGCCTGTTGTCCATTGCCTGAATTGCATTCAATATAATATTTAAAAAAACCTGTTCCATCTTGTTAGGGTCGATCATTATCTCCGGGATATCAGAAGAAAGATTCTTGATAACCCTGATATTTTTCCTGGAAATAAGATAGTCCGTCAGTTTCAGTACATTCTCTATAAGCTCATTCAGTGATACACTGGAAATACTCAAAGAGGATGTCTTTGAAAATTCAAGTAGCTGTCTTATTATATCCTGGATTCTCCCAAGACCGGAGTTTATCACATCAATATGCCTTTCCTTTGTCTCCCCGTCCATTTCTATGGTTATAAGATTATTAAAACATAGCCTTATCCCTCCGAGGGGATTATTGATCTCGTGTGCAATACCTGCAGAAAGCTGTCCTATTGCCGCAAGCTTTTCTGCCCTTCTCATTTGCTCATCCATCCGTTTCTTCTCGGTTATATCCTTGACGTAATGGACAGCTTTTACAACGTTCCCGTCACCATCAAATATCGGATACAGATGAACATAGTAAAATTGCCCGGTCTCGCCCTCCCAGTATTCTGAGAGCGCTGTTTTTTCTCTTTTGACTCTTTCAAGAAAACATGCCGGGCACAATATGTCCATATTAATGTCTTCATGGCATTTTGGGGTAAAAACTGCATTTATTCCCTTATTTATCCATTCGCGGTATGCATCGTTTGTTATCTCAAGGGAGCAGTCAGGATTCACGAGAGCAAGCGGATCGCTTATGCCTTCAAATGTAGAGCGTAAGGTCTCGGAATTCTTTTTCAGTCCTTCCTGTGCATTATATAAATGCCTGGCCATCTGATTGAAAGAAGCTGTCAATTCTCCGATTTCATCCTTTGATTTGATCGGCAGATCCTGATTTAGCGGTTCCGTTCCTTTGACAATGCCTTCAAAAATCGTTGTCAGTTTATGCAAAGGCTTGCTGACCAGGCTCCAGAAAGCGCCCTGAAGGGATATGAATAGAAAGAAGAGCGCAATAGAACCGAAGATAAAGGTTGCTATTGCAATTCCCCTGATCTGACTTAGTGTAACGGCAAGCGGGATGGTGACCGACTCAACGCCGATTATATCTCCTTCTTTCCAATTGAAGCCGCTTTCTGTTCCATATTTTTTGATCAGCCCTCTTGGTGCAATAGACGGATTACCGTGGCATTTGAGGCATCCCCTTTCAGCGGTTATTCCATTTATTCTTATGAGATATTCCTTTCCCGCAATCTTTATTATGCCGTTCCATGATTGCAAATCGCGGTTTTTTCTAAAGTATGAGATCATCTCAGAGTGAAATGAATCGGTTTTATTCTTCGGATTAAGGGGATTATCAGATACCCTTTTATAGGAATAATCTTTCAACTCCTTATTGAACCGCTTCATAACCCCCTGAGTAACATGCGTTGCGGACATGGCCTCAATAACGAATTCATCCTTGTTTATCATGTCCGGCAGGATTTCGAACATCTTCGGACGCAGTGTGTTTTTAATATAGTCACCAACAGCGGCAATCTGGACCATAATAATCATTGTCTTTTCATTTGCATCTTCAATGGCCCGGTTTTTCAAAAGAATATAGAGAATTGTCGAAAAAACTATACAGAATATGAGGAGGATAAGGCTGACGGCAATAGTAAATTTGGTGCTGATTTTAAGGTTATTTAATTTCATTTATTTTTTGAATCTATATGTTTATTGAGACTCTCTATCTTTTAATCTTAAGAAAAAACCAGGAATAATTCAAACTTATAAAATCTAATAGGTTTCAGCATCAGTATTTTGTTGAATTTGATAAATATTACACCCTGTGGTCTCTGCCGCAGGATCTAAATTTCTGTCATTCCGGCTTGTCCGGAATCTTTCCGGAAGGATTCCCGACGCGCCTTGCTTGCGGGAATGACACCAAAAAAACATTCAAATAATGGACGCCCTGCGGTCTCTGCCGCAGGGTTCTTCATAATTCCCTGTAGCCTGCTA
>MHDW01000127.1:5208-6285 GCA_001803645.1 Nitrospirae bacterium GWC2_42_7
GATTTCTTTACAGTTTGCAGATTATCACGATACAAATTAAAACAGGAGGAAATGATGATTAAAACAGGTAAAAAGCTTTACAAATCAGCCCTGCTTATTGCCATAGGGTTAATAATAGGATTAGTTGTTATTCCACATTTCGATTATCAGTCAACTGCTTATGCAGAAGGGTCGAAAATCTCTGAGCAGTCGATCGATCTATTAACAAAAACCGGAAAGGCAATGGCAGAGGTTACAGCTGCTGTTAGGCCTGCGATCGTCAATATTTCAACAACGAGAACTGTAAAGGTATCTGGGGGCTCTAATCCCTTCTTGGATGACCCCTTTTTTAGAAGATTTTTTGAAGACAAATTCGGACCTCAGAACCAGCCCAAAGAACACAAATCAGCTGGTCTGGGTTCAGGGGTAATCGTATCTTCAGACGGGTACATTATTACGAACTATCACGTTGTTAAAGAAGCTGATGAGATAAAAGTGCTCCTGTCTGACAAAAGAGAATTTAAAGGGAAAGTAATAGGATCTGACCCAAAAACAGAAATTTCTATTGTAAAAATAGAAGCAACCAACCTTCCTACTGTAGCGTGGGGCAATTCTGATCTGCTTCAGGTCGGTGAAGTCGTGCTCGCGGTTGGAAGTCCATATGGTTTGAACCAAACAGTAACAATGGGAATAGTCAGCGCACTTGGCAGGGCTAATGTCGGCATTGCTGACTACGAAGATTTTATCCAGACAGACGCAGCAATAAATCCCGGCAACTCAGGAGGAGCACTTGTTAATGTCAGGGGAGAGCTTGTCGGCATAAATACTGCGATCTTCAGCACAAGCGGAGGCTATCAGGGTACAGGGTTTGCGATACCAAGCAATATGGTGAAATCAGTTATGGATAGTCTTCTCAAAACGGGTAAAGTTGTAAGGGGCTGGTTCGGCGTCTCAATACAGCAAATAACACCCGAACTCGCAAAGCAGTTTAAACTCAAGGATGAAAATGGCGCCCTTGTAGGTGATGTAGTTGAAAACGGGCCTGCTGAAAAAGCCGGGTTAAAACGGGGGGATGTCATAATTGAATATGACGGCAAA
>MHDW01000128.1:0-1417 GCA_001803645.1 Nitrospirae bacterium GWC2_42_7
CAGGGCGCTGTACTCAAGGGAGATGTGAAGGAAGTCCTTCTCCTTGATGTTACTCCTTTGTCACTGGGAATAGAGACTCTCGGCGGCATCTTCACAAAGATAATAGAGAGAAATACTACGATACCTACAAAGAAAAGCCAGATATTCTCAACAGCAACCGACAACCAGCCTGCTGTTACTATCAAGATTTTTCAGGGCGAAAGAGAAATGGCTGCTGACAACAAACTTCTCGGCAATTTCGAGCTCATAGGCATCCCTCCGGCACCAAGGGGAATTCCGCAGGTCGAAGTATCCTTCGACATTGACGCAAACGGTATTCTCCATGTTTCAGCTAAAGACCTCGGCACCAATAAGGAGCAGTCTATCAGGATAACTTCATCAAGCGGCCTTAATGAAGATGACATAAAAAATATGATACGCGATGCAGAATCTCACGGGGAAGAAGACAAGAAGAAAAAATTGCTTGTTGAAGCAAGAAACACTGCTGACGCGCTTGGCTATTCAGTCGAAAAATCCTTGCAGGATTATGGCGACAAAATTACTGCAGACGAGAAAAAGGCTATAGAAGACGCTCTTGAAAACTGCAAAAGACTGAAAGATTCAAGCTCTGACCCCGCAGAAATAAAAGCTGCAACTGACAAGCTGACCACTGCCTCTCACAAACTTGCAGAACATATTTACAAAGATGCAGGTGCACAAGCACAGTCTCCGTCTCAGGATGCCGGTGCAGGAACATCACAGGGCCAAAAAGCCGGAGAAGAAGAAGTTGTGGAAGCAGAGTTCGAGGATGTCGATAAAGACAAGAAATAATGAAAGATTATTATGAGATTCTCGGTGTTTCCAGGGATGCTTCAGATGCTGAACTGAAAAAAGCTTTCAGGCAGCTCGCCATGAAACACCATCCGGACAGGAACCCTGGAAACAATACATCCGAAGATCATTTTAAAAAAGTAAACGAGGCATACTCCTGCCTTAGTGACCCAGAAAAAAGGGCCAACTATGACAGATTCGGCACTGCTGAAGGTATCGGTAACGGATACGGGCCTTTTTCAGGCAACGCCGGATTCGGGGATATTTTCGGAGATATTTTCGGAGATGTTTTTGGCGGCCTGGGTGGCCAGAGACGTCAGAGGCCTGCTAAAGGCAGTGATCTCCGGTACGACCTTGATATAACACTCGAGGAAGCTGTATTCGGAACAGAAAAGAACATAAAATTTCAGAAGCTCGAAAATTGTCATGAATGCAAGGGGACCGGATCTGAACCCGGCAAAGACACTCAAGTCTGCTCTAACTGCAAAGGCTCAGGCCAGATAAGGTTCCAACAGGGCTTCTTCAGCGTCTCTAAGACCTGCAGTAAATGCTACGGGACCGGCAAAATAATAACCCATATCTGCAAGACATGCAACGGCAAGGGGCA
>MHDW01000128.1:1424-1566 GCA_001803645.1 Nitrospirae bacterium GWC2_42_7
AAACAAAAGAGCATAAACCTGAAAATCCCTGCAGGAGTGGATACAGACTCAAGACTGAAAATATCAGGAGAAGGAGAACCCGGGATCTACGGCGGGCCAATGGGAGATCTTTATGTAGTGCTCAATGTAAAAGAGCATAACT
>MHDW01000128.1:1574-2668 GCA_001803645.1 Nitrospirae bacterium GWC2_42_7
CATTCACGCAGGTTGCACTCGGGGCAGAGATAGAAGTGCCTACTCTCGACGGCACTGCAACCCTGAAGATACCTCCGGGAACTCCGTCAGAACATTTGTTTTATCTTAAAGGCAAAGGAGCTCCACGAGTCGGAGGTCATCACAGAGGAAATCAGATCGTCAGGGTTAATATCGAAGTCCCGAAGAAACTCACTGAAAGGCAAAAAGAGCTTCTCGAGGAATTTGCATCTCTGCATACTGATGAATCTTCCAAAAGCTTCAAAGATAAACTAAAGGATCTCTTCACCGGCGTTGAGAGCTAACCCTTATATTGTTGCCTGAATGCCAAGGATATTCCTTCCATATTCAGAACTACAGAACAAGATCATAACTATCTCAGGGGAAAAGGCCAAGTATATCTCCTCGGTTTTAAGATGCGTTTCCGGAGATCTTATAAACATCACTGACGACCAGGGCAATTCATATTATGCAGTGATAATCACTTCAACAAAAAAAGAAATAAAAGCTGAGATCACCGGAAAACAGATTATTGATACAGAATCTCCGATTTATATAACCCTGTTGCAGGGCTTGCTTAAAGGAGAGAAGATGGACTTTGTGATTCAAAAGTCTATTGAACTCGGAGTAAACAGAATTATTCCTGTAATTACTGAAAGGAGCCAGATCAGAGAGACAAAAAAACTGCTGCGCTGGAAAAAGATTGCAGAAGAAGCATCCAGACAATCAGGAAGAAGCATTATCCCTGAAATAGTTCAGACACTCAAATTTGAAGACATCTTCACCGGCTCTAATTATGTTTCAAGGACAGGAATTATTTTCTGGGAACAAGGCAACGGTAATCTTTCAGAAATATTGAATAGATTAGGCACAGCGGATAAACTAAGCCTTTTTACAGGGCCTGAGGGAGGGTTCTCAGAAAAAGAAGTTGAGATAGCTTCTGAAAATGGTTTTGTTGTTGCATCTCTCGGCAAAAGGATCTTAAGAGCAGAGACAGCTGCTATTGCCGCTGTTTCGATAATACAATACAGGCTGGGGGATGTTGGGTGACAGCTTCTTTGAATCTACAAACCACCCTCTCCCTCCGGGAGACCCCT
>MHDW01000128.1:2693-5678 GCA_001803645.1 Nitrospirae bacterium GWC2_42_7
ACCCCTCCTTACCCAAGGAGGGGAGTTGTTTTGGTTTTGGTATTAGCTCCCCTACTATTTTAGGAGGGGTGGCCGAAGGTCGGGGTGGTAAGTGGTAATTTCCAATACCCTGCAAATTAAAAGATGGAATTTTTTTTAAAATAGCCTACAATAATAAAGAAAGATTATCAAGACAAACTGCATATGAATAAAATGAGGTAATTGCTTGCTTAAATTACGTGACGGGGTAGTAGAGCTTTACAAAAAAGTAGCAACTTCTCTTCCGCCTGATATTGAAGCTGCGATGAGATCAGCTTTGCTGCAAGAGGCTGCTGGTTCATCAGCACAGTCTTCACTCAGCATTATCCTTGAGAACATAAAGACTGCGAGAGAAACAGGGAGGCCTCTTTGTCAGGATACCGGGATTCCTGTTTTTTTCATCAAAATACCTGTTGGTCTAAGCCAACTGGCACTTAAACATACAATTCTGGATGCAACAAGGATCGCTACTGAAAAAATACCTTTAAGAGCCAATGCTGTTGACATAATAACCGAAAAAAATTCAGGAGATAATACAGGTGCCGGTTTCCCTGTTATTTATTTTGAAGAATCTCAAACCAGTGCACTTACAATCGAGCTTATGCTGAAAGGCGCCGGAAGCGAAAATGCCGGACAGATATACAAACTTCCCGATGAAAGTTTAAATGCCCAGAGAGATATTGAAGGCATCAGGAAATGCGTTCTGGACACTGTGCAAAAAGCCCAAGGCAAGGGATGCCCTCCGTACATTATTGGTGTTGGAGTTGGAGGAGCAAAGGACCAGGTAACCCGCTTGTCAAAAGAACAGCTAATTCGCAAACTTACAGATACCAACAAGATAGATGAACTTGCTTTACTCGAAAAACGTCTCTTATCCGAGATAAACAACCTCGGCATAGGCCCTATGGGACTTGGAGGCGCTTCTACTGCCATTGGCGTTAAAATAGGCGCCAATCACCGTCACCCGGCATCCTATTTTGTTGATGTTTCTCTCAGCTGCTGGGCCAACAGAAGGGGCAGGCTGATATGGTAAAAACCATTGACCTGAGGACTCCTTTGTCATCAGAAAATGTGCTTTCACTCAGAGCAGGTGATTTCGTATCTATCAGCGGCAGTCTTATAACTGGCAGGGACAAAATTCATAAATATCTGGCAGAACATAGGCCGGGCAAGAAAGATATCCCTTTTGAACTTTCAGGCGCTATTCTTTATCACTGTGGCCCATTAATAAGAAAAACCGAGGCAGGTTATAAGATAATTTCTGCCGGGCCTACGACAAGCATGCGCGTTGAAATGTATGAGGCTTCGGTCATAAAAGAATATAACCTGAAAGGCATTATCGGTAAAGGCGGGATGGGAGAAAAGACTTTAAGTGCTTTGAAAGAAAATGCCTGTGTATATTTTCAGGCGATCGGAGGAGCTGCAGTCTATCTTGCTGAAAGAATTAAAAAAGTGCTTGGTGTCTGGAAACTTGATGAATTTGGCCCTGCTGAAGCCATGTGGCATCTCGAAACAGAAGGTTTTCCTGCAATAGTTACAATGGATGCACATGGCAATAATATACACAAAGATATCGAAAACATGTCATTCAAAAAATTCTCTGAATTGATCGGGGAGAATAACTAATATTCACATACTTCTGAGGTTCCCGCAAAAGTCTCCGCTCATGAGATTGCCACGTCGCTTCGCTCCTCGCAATGACGGCAAAAACGCCATTTGTCATTGCGAGCGAAGCGCGGCAATCTCGTTTTTTTCGAACTTTTACAAGAGGCTCTTCTTAGTTTTCTTTTTTTTTCTTTCGAAAAAGTTTAAAATAACAGTCTATATTTAGTTCTAAAGGAGAAAATCCATGTCAAAAAAGGATTATTTTTTTACTTCTGAATCAGTAACTGAAGGCCATCCAGATAAAATAGCTGATCAGATATCAGATTCAATTCTTGATGCGATAATAGGACAGGACCCGGTTGCAAGGGTTGCATGTGAGACACTTGTGACAACAGGACTGGCCTTTGTATCAGGGGAAATATCCACAAGCTGTTATGTACATATACCTGACATTGTGAGAGAGACCATAAAGAATATCGGATACACAAGGGCAAAATACGGTTTTGATTATGAAACCTGCTCTGTTATAACCTCAATCGACCAACAGTCATCTGACATTGCAATGGGTGTTGATACCGGAGGTGCCGGCGATCAGGGACTGATGTTCGGTTTTGCATGCAACGAAACCGCAGAGTTGATGCCTATGCCAATTATGCTTGCACACAAACTTGCAATGCGCCTTTCAGAAGTCAGAAAACAGGATATCCTCGGATACCTGAGGCCGGACGGAAAGACACAGGTTACAATTGAATATAAAAAAGGAAAGCCTTATAGAATAGATACAATAGTTGTGTCTTCGCAGCATAGTCCGGATATAACACTCCATGAAATGAAGGAAGATATTATCGAAAAGATCATTAAACCCACTGTGCCGGCAGAGCTTCTTGATGAAGAACATATAAAATATTACATTAATCCAACAGGCCGGTTTGTAGTTGGCGGGCCTATGGGCGATACAGGATTGACAGGCAGAAAGATAATTGTTGACAGTTACGGCGGAGTTGGAAGACACGGAGGCGGTTGTTTTTCAGGAAAAGACCCCACAAAGGTAGACCGCTCCGGAGCTTATATGGCCAGATACATAGCAAAGAATATTGTTGCTGCCGGCATCGCAGAAAGGGTTGAAGTTCAGTTGGCATACGCTATCGGTGTGCCTGAACCTATTTCGATCCTGGCTGATACATACGACACAGGCAAGATCGACCATGAGAAGATAGAAAAGATCATCAGAAAGAATTTTGACCTGACTCCAAAAGGCATGATAGATACTCTTAACCTAAGGAGACCGATATTCAAAAAGACTGCTGCCTACGGTCATTTTGGAAGAGATGATAAAGACTTCACATGGGAAAATACAGACAA
>MHDW01000128.1:5687-7688 GCA_001803645.1 Nitrospirae bacterium GWC2_42_7
CTTAAAAAAAGAGGCAGGAATATAATAACAAAAAACAGGCAGAGGTAAAGGTATAGGCAAAGAAAAAACTTTACCTTTACCTCTACCTTTACCTTTTACTACTCTTGGAGGATAGATGATCAAACATCACGTAAAAGACATAAAACTGGCAGCAAAAGGCAAACTGCGTATTGAATGGGCTGCAAAGGAAATGCCTGTTCTGAAGAGCATCACAGAACGCTTCAGAAAAACAAAACCGCTTAAGGGCTTAAAGCTGGCAGCATGCTTACATGTGACAACAGAAACTGCAAATCTTATGGAAACCCTTAAGGCCGGCGGAGCAGAAATAAACCTTTGCGCATCAAATCCCCTGAGCACTCAGGATGATGTGGCTGCTTCACTCGTAAAAGATCTCGGCATCTCGGTATTTTCGATAAAAGGAGAAGATCACAAAACTTATTACAAACATATAATGGATTGCCTTGCTTTAAAACCAAATATCACGATGGATGACGGCGCTGATCTTGTTTCTGTCCTTCATACAAAAAAGAAAGATCTTCTCTCCGGCTTAATAGGAGGCACAGAAGAAACAACAACCGGGGTCATAAGGCTCAGGGCAATGGCAGAAAAGGGAGTACTTAAGTACCCGATCATCGCAGTAAACGATGCATATACAAAGTATCTTTTTGATAATCGTTATGGTACAGGACAATCAACGCTCGACGGCATATTAAGGGCTACAAACAGATTGATCGCAGGCTCTGTTTTGGTTATAGCCGGTTACGGATGGTGCAGTAAAGGTATCGCTATGAGAGCAAAAGGTCATGGTGCAAGAGTGATCATAACTGAAATAAATCCCCTAAGAGGTCTTGAAGCAACAATGGACGGATTTGATGTTATGCCTATGAAAGACGCTGCAAAAATAGCAGATATCTTTATTACAGCAACAGGCGATATTGATGTCATTGACAAGAACTGTTTCAGTGTTATGAAAGACGGCGCAATCTTCTGCAATTCAGGCCATTTTAATGTCGAGATCGCAATTGATGAGCTTAAGAAGATGTCAAAATCCAGAAGGACCATCAGGGACTTTGTTGAAGAATACACTCTTAAGAACGGCAAGAGACTTTATCTGCTTGGTGAAGGCCGTCTTATCAACCTTGCTGCTGCAGAAGGCCATCCGTCTGCTGTTATGGATATGAGTTTTGCAAATCAGGCATTATGCGCTGAATATATGGCTAAGAATTACAAGAAACTCAAGAACAAGGTTTATAGTGTGCCTGAGAAAATCGACAGCGAGATAGCAAAGTTAAAACTAAAAGCAATGGGGATAAAAATAGACGTACTCACTCCGGCACAGGAAAAATACCTGAACAGCTGGGAGATGGGGACATAAAACCTTAATTCTTCCCTCTATTATTAACTAAAAGCCCCCCCTTCAGGAGGGCTTTTAGTTTTAATCTTGTCCAAACACAGTCTATGCTTGCGACTCTGCCATAAAAAAGCATAAAATAGCCAATGGAGAAAATACTTAGAGATTTGCAAGATCGGGTATCTAAGGCTGTATCGCATTATTGGTCAACACGAGAAAATCAGGCCAAGAAACAGGAAAGCTCAGGCCGCGCTGATCAAGGACTAAGAAGCGCTGTTACTGGAGGCGCACAGATGGACGGCTTTATCTCCTTGTTGACTGAAATCATCGTCGACTCCGGGATCGATGAGCGTTTTATATTTCATAAAAAAAACCTTGAACTGCCCGGCTTTTTTAGGCCTACCAAAGAATGGGATCTGCTGGTAGTAAAAGATGATCAATTAATCCTGGCTCTGGAGGCAAAATCTCAAGTTGGGCCTTCTTTCGGAAATAATTTTAATAATCGGACTGAAGAGTCAATGGGCAGCGCGTTGGACCTTTGGACAGCTTATAGAGAAGGTGCTTTCAATAAAACAGTGAAGCCGTGGCTTGGCTATCTTTTTTTGCTTGAGGATTGTAAGGAGTCGCAAAGACCGGTCAAAGTTAAGGAA
>MHDW01000129.1:0-679 GCA_001803645.1 Nitrospirae bacterium GWC2_42_7
CTTATTCTTATAACAGCCTATGCTTTATAGGAGGAAATTATGATTTGTGAATTTTGTGGAGGACAAACAGCAAAAAAGAAAGTCAAAAGGCAGCATTGGCTTCATCGGAGGTTGTATATAATTGAGAACGTTGAGGCAGAAGTTTGCTCTGAATGCGGTGAGAGATATTTTCACGCAAAAATACTTGATGGGATAGACAGTCTTCTGAAATCCACACATACTGTTAAAGAAAAATTGGAAGTAGAAGTTGTTCGTTTATAAGAACGGCGTGACGTCTTTTACAACAGCATTTTCAATGCAGAGGTAATGTCCTGAAAAAGAAACAGTTCCTTTATTTAAAAAGAAAGAAATCAAATGACAACTAAAACCAGCGAGCTTCCTGATACTAAATTCATAAAAAGTGAAGTTATAGATGTTATTGTGAAAAAGCTTGGCATAACAAAAACAGCTTTTTTCTTGAGGGAAACTATGTCTCAAAAAACAGATTACCTTGAAATAAAGAAAAAACTATTTGAAGACAAAACCGCTGCAGAACTTTATAAAGAGATTATCAGAAGCAAAACAAATAAATAGTCCTCCTTGTTTTTAAAACCGTAAATGGGGCACTTTTGGGATCAAAAAAAGTCAATTAAATCAATTAGTTACAAGGCCAGTCGTATGGTTTAATTCCCACACGCTC
>MHDW01000129.1:694-1062 GCA_001803645.1 Nitrospirae bacterium GWC2_42_7
TATTTAATTTGTTTTCCAAAGCGTTACCGGCAAGACACCTTCTTTTTTGGAGAACTGCCGGCCATAGCCATATCTTTTTCGTGCAGATGATCCGCCAGGACCGGACAGAGCCTAAAGGTTTGTTTAAAACAGAATGTTTCCATTGTATCAAGGCTGGGAACATGTTTTGATACTGATACACTACATGTGCCGATGTAGCCTTCGTCAAAATATGGACACCTCATATTTATACCTCCTTTAAAGCTGAAATATGAAGATATTTATGACTAAGTTTACCACTCAATTATGAACATATTTTGAATTTGAAAATGGAATAAGAAGTAAATTGCATTGGTACTGTCTATTTTCCTCTGATTTTTGATACTTAA
>MHDW01000129.1:1082-6069 GCA_001803645.1 Nitrospirae bacterium GWC2_42_7
GCACTCAGGCATTAAGAATTGGTTGTATCCAGTTAAAGAGTAGACATCATAAATTGTTATTACTTGCTGGCTTGATTGACCAGTTTTCCTGCAAACACTACAATAATACCAACCTTGGAAGCCTTTGCCTGCAACAGACTTTTTTTAACCGGATTGTAATTTAAGGGAAGGATAAAACAGTTTAGATATGAGATTATGGACAAAAATAATTATTTGAGCAGGAACAATCAGCGATCTGTAAAATAATTTTATTTGGATTTAAATATGACCAAAGACGAATACATTGAATTAAATATCAATAAGCTTTTCTATTCTTGGTTGAATATACTTTTAATTTCCGGAGCTGTTTTTATTTTATTATTGGGATTTCTCGATTATGTATCTACCCCTTCTAATTTTAAGAAGTTTCTTATCTACAGAATTGTTGCAGTCGCCATTGTTTTGCTCCTCTATCTTGTTAACAGAATAAAAGTAAGTAAAGCCTTGCAAAACAGCGTGACTATTCTATCAGGTTTAATAGTTTCAACTATGGTGGCCCTGATGATATCAAAATTCGGTGGACACCAATCACCATATTTTGCAGGCATGATGCTTGTAATAGTATTTGTTCTCGGTTTTGTTCCGGTTGATATTAAAATCAGCGCTGTTACATCAATGATAATTTACGGAAACTATCTTCTGCCGATTTTATTTTATGATAATATTTCGAATGAATCCTATTTTTTTGCTGCGAATGGTTTTATACTCGCAATAGCTTTTATAGTCTTACTCACAAGATATCTTAACCAAAAGAGGCTTTCGGTAGCGTTTGGACTTCAATACGAAATTGAAGATCAGAAGAAACAACTCGAAGAATATTCAGTCCGGCTTGAGCAAAAGGTTGAAGAGAGGACAAAGGAGCTGGAAGTCTTGAATGAGCAACTGCGTCAGTCCCAGAAAATGGAGGCGATCGGTCTTCTTGCCGGTGGGATCGCACATGACTTCAGTAACATACTGACAACAATAAAGGGTTCTATATATATCATATCTAAGGATCTCGACAAGACCAGTCCCATGTTGAAATATACTGAACAGACCCTTTCGTCTGTAAACAAGGCAAACAATCTTACCCAGAGCCTTCTTGCATTCAGCAGAAAACAGACATTTGTCCTTCAACCGGTGAGTTTAAATAAAGTCATAAATAAGGCTGAAAACCTTTTGGCTCAAGTTTTAGGTGAACACATAGAATTAACCAAGATTTTAACCGAAAAAAACACGGTTATTATGGCAGACAGAAATCAGATCGAGCAGATACTGATGAACCTTACAACAAATGCAAGAGATGCAATGTCTGACGGAGGGAAACTCACCATAAAGACCGACATAAGTGAGATCGATGAGGCATTTAAAAGAGAGCACGGATACGGTGCTTTTGGAAAATATGTCCTGTTGACCGTTTCTGACACAGGGACAGGTATGGACGAGGAGATAAAAGGGAATATATTCGAACCGTTCTTTACCACAAAAGAGACAGGAAAAGGGTCGGGATTGGGGCTTGCAGTAACATATGGAATAGTAAAACAGCACGATGGGTTTATTGATGTAGAGACAGCACCCCAAAAGGGGACAACCTTCAGGATATACTTTCCTGTTGTTGAAGCAAAAGAAGTACATCAGGAAAACCGTGATGTATCTTCGGCGACAGGAGGGGTAGAAACAATTCTTTTAGCAGAAGATGACACTGAAATGAGGAAAATAATGAGAGATGTTCTAAGTCTCTCCGGATATAAGGTAATAGAGGCAAACGATGGGGAGGATGCGGTCAGGGCTTTTATGAAGGACAGAGACAGGATCGACCTTGCCTTTCTTGATGTGAGGATGCCTAAAAAGAACGGCAGGATGGTGTATGATGAGATCAAGAGGGTAAGTCCTGAGTTTAAAATTCTCTTTATGAGCGGGTACACGGAAAATATAATTGATAGTCATGGGATCAGTGAAGAAGGATTTAATTTCATATCAAAAACTGCTTCTCCGGATGAAATTTTAAGAAAGATACGTGAGGTTTTGGATAATGTGCACTAACTCAGGCTCTGCATGGAACATTTGAAATTGTGTTCTGGAAAAAAGAGACGGCCCTGATTAGTGTCCATTACCACACGCTCTTGCCAGCACTTTGTCCTGAAGAAGTGGTCTTATCTCCTTACATAGGGGTACATCCCATTTCCAGACGTGAAAGAAATAGTTCTTGTCTTTTCATGCATACCGTATTATGATTAAAAAAAACCAAGGAGGCTAAACAGATGAAGTCATCAAAAAAGATTGTTGCATTGTTTGTTATTTGTTTTTGTCTGAGCTTTGCTTTGAATGCTTTTGCCGAGACTGAGGAACAGAAATTCGAGTTGAATAATTCTGACACTATCAAGATCGTTCTGGAACAATATGTAGGGAAAGGGGTTATCATCACGTTGAATTCAGGGGACGAGATACAGGGTACACTGACAAAGGTCGGGGATACCTTGGTTCACGTCTCAAAAATATCCACAATGAGCTATTATGACGCAGTGATCCGGACAGACAGCATTGTGGCGGTAAAGATGAGGGTAAGAAACAGATAGTTTTAATGTTTCGTAACATATGGTAATCAAGAGGCAGTTTCCACGACATATAATAAAACTATCTGTTGAGATAAGGGCAGGAGAACAAGTATGCAAGGGTACCACAGTGAGGCTGTCTGAAAAAGGTTTTTTTGTCAGGGCTCAGCAAAGCTTTAGCATTGGATTGCCGGTTGACATAACCCTTTATCTGAAGGATGACGTCCCCTGCTTTTTAAAGGGGGTTGTAAAGTTCGCCCAGACCGCAGCTTTATTAAAAAAGGATAATGGTATGGGGATCGAGCTTACGGAAAAAGACAAGAAATATGAGGAATTTGTAAGAGATCTTGAGAACTGACGATCCGTAAACAGCTTACACTTTACTTGCAAATTCACAACTAAATTATCTATCTTCAGATATGTCTTCTTCAAAGAAAAAGAAAGCAAAGAAACAGCATCCGCTCCATTGGGTCCTTGAACCTTTGATGGATGAACCGAGTTATATCGAGAAGCCGATGTTCGGATGTCTTGCCTGTTATCTTCATGGCCGTCTTATGCTGCTTCTCTGCTCAGGTGAGGAACCATGGAATGGTATGCTTATCCCGACTGACCATCAGTTCCATGAGAGTATATTGCAGGACTTCAAAAGTACTGTACAGCACTCTGTCCTGAAGAAGTGGCTGTATCTGCCGGAGACAACTGAGGATTTTGAGTCCACAGCTTCTGATATTGTTGAGACGGTCAGAATGAATGATATGAGGTTTGGAGTTGAACCAAAAGAAAAGAAACCAGGAAAACAAAAAAACCAGGAATTATAAATTCTATATAAATAAATATAATTACCTGCTTGTTGAAAAAACATGATTAGATCTTCTGAAAACCGGTTGACTGCTCTTGTCAAATATGGCATAATCGTGTACCTTAGTACTGCACAAGAATGTATGAAGAAATTATATAAAATCAGGAGGAGTAACAATGAGAAGACTTAAGCTTGTAAGTTCGGCCTTTTTTGTACTGCTGATGCTGGGGGTTTTCAGTTCTTTATCTTATGCTGATGACTCAGCTCAGGCCACCGCGCCTCTTTTGAATGAAGACTGCTCCAAGTGTCATGACGGCCCGCCTGCAGATATTGCTGTTGCGGGTATGAAGCACAAGGATGTTTCCTGCCAGGACTGCCATACCGGTCATAAACCGAAGGTGGAAAAGTCAATACCTGAATGCAACCAGTGTCATGTGGGAACTAAGCATTTTGAAACAAAGGACTGTCTTTCTTGCCATAGGAATCCACATAAACCTCTTAACATCGTGTTCCCGGGCAATATAACAGAACCATGTCTGGCCTGCCACGACCAGCAGAACATCCAGCTCACGGAAAATAAGAGCAAACACTCAAAAGTTTCATGTACAAGATGCCATGGCACTTCTCACCGCACGAAGCCGGAGTGTATAAAATGCCATAAGCCGCATTCGTCTGACATGGTAGCATCGGATTGCAACAAGTGCCATAAAGCACATATGCCGAAAGTTATTACTTATGACGATGTGCCTGCAAAACTCTGTGCAGGCTGCCATAAAACAGCATTTGACGTACTGAGTGCAAGTACAGCTAAGCACCAGACTTTCAATTGTTCAACATGTCATAAGACAGAACATAAGATGATACCGAAATGCAAGACCTGTCACGGTGACATGCATCCTGCAAGCATTATGGTTAAGTTCCCAAAATGCAGCGATTGCCATAAGACAGCACATGATATTAATAACTGGACTGCTCCAGTTAGCAAGCAGCCGGTGAAGAAGACCAGATAATAGATTTAGCTGTATATTTGTGAAAAGAAGGGACTGACATTGTCAGTCCCTTCTTTTTTTTTGATCCAACAAATAAAATAGATATTAATACGCTGAGACATAAATCCCTTAAAAGTTTTTAACAACGAAAGAACATAATATTATCGCTCATTCTCACTTCGCTCCGAGGTATTTGTACTCTTTATTTATTGAATACATACTGTATGAATATCGCCCGAATAAAACCGCTCAAATACTATGTTCTTTCTGCCTTGCTTGTCTCAGATAAATATGCTTTTTGGTTTAATGAACTACCTAACAGAAAAAGCGAAATCGTCTGTTTTGTTTTGCAAGGCACTGTTTGTGCTAAAATAGAAAACTTATGAAAAAAAATAATGGTGTAGTCTATCTTGTGGGTGCAGGCCCCGGGGACATCGGCTTGTTCACTGTCAAAGGGTTGAAATATCTTCAGAAGTCCGAGGTTGTTGTATATGATTTTCATCTGAATGCTCAGATCCTTAATTATATAGACCACGATGCGGAATTCATATATGCAGGCAAGCGCGGCGGCCGCCACACAATGACACAGGATGAGATCAATGCAGTCATTGTGGAAAAGGCCAAAGAAG
>MHDW01000130.1:0-4989 GCA_001803645.1 Nitrospirae bacterium GWC2_42_7
CTCCGGCAAGTCGCCTGAGGCGACCACGGGCTGAGATGCTCCGCCAGAGGCGGATGCAATCTGAGGCGCATTGTCTGAAGTGGGCTGTTCCTGAACCTGCGGGATCGCCTCAAGCTTCGGAACTGCGATTGTCTGGTATTCGGGCTGTTTCCCTTTATCTCCTGCGCCCCCTACAAAATAACCGAGGCTGAAACTCAGCGCAGAGGTAACTATAATAATAGCTATGATGAATTTCCTGTCCGGCAAGGCTGTTTTCCGTTTTGCTTTAAGGCTGCTGTGTTTCATTTCACAGGATAAGCATAGCATCACCATAGGAGAAAAATCTATATTTTTGGCTCACAGCAATGCTGTATGCTCCGCTCAGTTTTTCTGCACCGCATAAGGCAGCGGCCAGCATAAGCGGGGTTGAACGGGGGAGGTGAAAATTAGTTATAAGTGAGTCAACAACCCTAAACACATAACCGGGATAGATAAAGATGTTTGTATAACCGCAGATTTGCTGAATTGGTAAATCGGCGTGTCCGCCTGAGGCGGATGAAAATCGGTGAATGGGTGAATATTTGCAGCTGAAATATCCCTCAATCGCTCTTGTTGTTGTGGTCCCGACAGATAAGACTCTTTTGCCATAGGCTTTTGTTTTTTTTATCTCTTCAATAATCTCTTTCCCTATCTCAAAATATTCTGCATCCATAGAATGTTCACTTAAATTTTCTGCTTTTATCGGTTTGAATGTCCCTATCCCTACATGAAGCGTCAAGCACCTGACACTCACGCCTTTGTCCTTTATCTTGCCTATCAGTTCTCCGGTAAAGTGCATACCGGCGGTCGGAGCTGCGATTGACCCTTCTTTTTCCGCATATACTGTCTGATACCATTCTCTGTCAACGGGTACCGGCTTGCGCTTTATATACGGCGGCAAAGGCATATCTCCGCATCTCCACACATTTTCCATGAAGTCTCCCGAATACGAAAACCTGGCAGTCTCGTTTTCTATGTCTGCCGAAAAACCTTCTGCTATTGATATTCCCCCTCTGTATTTTCCTTTTGATAGTATTTCCCATTTATCAACGCCTATTTTTTTTACCAGCAGAAATTCAAATCTTCCTCCTGTAGGCTTTGTCCCTGCAAGTCTTGCCGGAAAAACTTTGGTGTTATTAAGTAAAAGCAGGTCGCCTCCATTAAAATAGTCGGGGAGATTACCGAAGATTCTGTGTTCTATTTTGCCGTTTTTGTGAAGCACTAAAAGTCTTGAGAGGTCTCTTTTGTCAGAAGGTTTTTTTGCTATCAATCCTTCCGGCAGGTGAAAATCAAAATCAGCGGCCTTCATATAACTGGATTTCTGTTCCGGGATAAAAGAAGGAAAGGATTTCCTTGTAGTTTTTCCCCTTCTTTGCCATCTCAAGCGCGCTCCACTGGCAGAGGCCTACTCCATGGCCGTAGCCTTTCCCCGCAAAGATTATGGAATCGTTGAGTTTTGTCATAGTAAAATTTGTGCTCGGCAGCCTTTGCCATCCGAGTTGTTTCCTTAAGTCGTTGGATTTTATAGTGTGTTCTCCTGATGCGGATATTACTGTCACCTCCTTTACTCTTCCGGTTGAGGTATAAGACTTGACAGCCATACCTTTAAAGCCGGAGATATTTAATGATTTCTCTATCTCTGACAATGGAATTTTTCTTTCCCATATCCAGTAAGGAGAAGACTCACTGTTTGTTTCCACCGATTTAAGATAAGGGTAGCTTTTACCAAACACCTCTTCGGGAAGCTCTGTCTTTCCTCCGGATGTAGAATGATAAAGCGCCTCTATTGGGTTGCCGTTGAATGTAAGAATCTCGCCTGATGTTTTTTCTACGGCATGAACTGCCATGGCATTAGAGGAATTCCCATTGTACACCTGATGAAGAACAGAGGATGTTATATGATAACGGAGGTTCCCGTTCGAGTTTTTTTGAAATACAGCATACGTCCTTGAAATAACTGCCTGAGCTTTGAGCGCTTCCATTTCCCAGTTTGTTCCGACCTCAGCCGCGACAACGCTCTTGACATATTCCTCAAAGGGGATTTCATTAACGACATAAAGCCCGTTTTCCCCTTTCCATACCTCAATTTCGCCAGTGTAATGGATTCCGCTCACAAGGAAGTCGCCTTTTACCTTTTCACTGATTTTCTCCAGAGGTTCATTCTTTGCAGGAATACGCGGAGAATCTTCATCCATGATAAGCACTCTTATTGTATAGGTATAGGCATAAGCATTAGGTACCAGATGCCAGATGCCAGGCGACAGAATAAAGATAAGAATAAAAAATGAAAACCTTCCTGCTCTAAAACCTGAAACCTGAAACCTGAAACCTGTCATATCACTTCCTCCCGAACTCTTCACTCTATTTAAGGTGTTTCTCCATCTCGGAATAGATGCAGCCGCAATATTTCTGCCTGTAAAGCCCGAGTTCCTTTGAAAGCTCAACCCCTTGTTTCCAGCCGGGCCTGAAGTCTTCAATAAAAAACTCCACAGAGTGCTTTTTCTCCATTTCCCTGCCAATGTCTATTATAACATCAAATTTCTGGTAGGGACTTATAATGAGCGAGGTTGTGAAGCCGTCAGCTCCAATCTCGCGGGCTTTTTGGGCTGTCTTATCAAGCCTCATCTCATAACACGCGCTGCAGCGGTTCTCGCCGCCGTTATCTGTCTTCTGTATGAATTCCTTGATGCCGTAGTAGTCTATATAATCAATGGAAAGTCCCCATACTTTCTGTAGCTGGGTTACGGCGTTGAGCCGCAGGGCATATTCCGCATACGGATGGATATTGGGATTAAACCACAGTCCGGTTACGGAAACGCCCTTTTCAGTTAGTGTTTTGACAGGATAAAGACTGCAGTTTGCACAGCAGATGTGCATCAATAACTTCATAGAATATTATAAATCATTTAAGTAGTTTTTCTACCGTCGGGAACAGCGCAATGTCAGTATGCGGCAGAAAAAGCGCCGACATATATTCATCCATAAAATTCCTTGAGACCGAAAGCTCCATGTATGTCATCTTCAGGGCAATATCCTCTGCCTCTTTCCTGAGTTTTTTTGAGAGCAGGCACAGATACGCCCCCGCGACTGAGGTGTTGCCTAAAAACCTGAACTTTTCTTTTGGAATGTCAGGGAGCATTCCGATTATTACAGCCCTGTCAACATTCAGATAATTGCCGAACCCTCCTGCGATATATACGCGCTCTATATTGTCCAGCGTGAAGCCAATCTCTTTCATAAGCGATGATATCCCTGCATAAATCGCTGCCTTTGCCCTCATGATATTCTCAATGTCAACTTCTGTCAGGATAATGTCTTTTATTCCTTCATGAAGGACAAATTCCGCGCCTTCATCTCCTTCTCTTATGCGGCCTGTTTTTATTTCGCGCACAAATTTTCCTTTCCGGTCTATGACGCCTGAAATGAACATCTCTGATATTGCATCTATCATCCCTGAGCCGCATATTCCTATTGGGACAGTATTGCCGATAACAGAGATGGAAGGTTCAAATGTGTCAGGCGCAATCTTTACAGCCTCTATCGCGCCTTTGGTTGCCCTCATTCCGTGTTTTATCCCGCTTCCTTCAAAACAGGGGCCTGCAGAACATGCCGCTGTCATAAGCCATTCATCGTTGCCTATTGCAATCTCTCCGTTTGTCCCGATGTCCATGAATAAGGCTGTCTCATGGTTTCTGTGCATCTTTGATGCAAGCACTCCTGAAACAATGTCGCCTCCGACATAACTCGCAACACACGGCAGAGTATAAACAGGAGCTTGATTATTTATGTGAAGCCTTGCTGTCCCTGCCTTCCACAGCGGAAAGGAATTTACAGTAGGTATGTACGGCTCTTCCCTGATATGTCCGGGATTAAGCCCCCAGAAGATATGAGACATAGTTGTATTCCCTGAGATTACAGCGCATTCTATGTGCTCTTTATTTATGCCATGTTTTTCAATAATAGTATCGGTGATGTTGTTTATATCATCCGAGACAGTTTCTCGCAGTTCTTCAAGCCCGCCGTCCTCTGTTGCGTGGACTATTCTTGTGATGACATCGTCGCCGTATCGTATCTGTGAATTGTATGTTGAGCCGACATCCACAAGTTTACCGTCAGAAAGGTCAATGAGATATACGACAATTGTTGTTGTGCCGATGTCAACTGCAATTCCGTATCTTGAGGTTTGCTTGTCAGATGTCACAAAGATTGCCTCAGGTCCATCAACATAAGCAAGATGTATCTCCCAGTTGTGCCTTCGGAGGTCATCTGCCATTGATGATACGAATGTATGAGAAAACCTCATCCCTCTGATGCCTTTCAACTCAAGATCCCTTTTCAGCCGCTCAAGGTCGCTTATGTGATCCTCTATCGTAGGAGGCGGAAGTTTTATATTAAGCCCTTTTACAATGGGTGTTATCTCTTTGTCAAATGACCTGAAAAGCTCAGAGAGGTCCTTTGATTTTGAAAGGGCAATTCTGTCTCCGACAACAAGCCTTGCCGCCTCCAGTATCTCTGCGGAGATATTGTTTTGCGGAAATGTCTGGCAGGCAAGGACAATGCCTTTCTCTTTGTCTGCCTGAGAGAGTTTGCCTGATGCGGATGTCCTGTATTTTCCGGAGTGAATTTTTATACGGCATTTTCCGCATGTGCCTTTGCCTCCGCATGAGGAAACAAGATAGATACCCTTTTTTTTAAGCGCGGCTAGGATGCTTTCACCATCTGCCGCGGAAATGCTTTCTCCTGTTGCAAGTTTTATGTTCATCTTACAGCCATTAATAAAGCAGGATTGGGTTGAGCGGCATCAGAGATTTTCAGGTAACAGTTCTTAGCGAAATGAAGCGGTCGCAGCCTCGACTGTTTGAGTTTCCCGAATATTTCGGGGAACGAGTTTCGAGGATGTAGCGGAATGAGCTTTAGAACTGTCGGAAAATATCGTAGCAAGCGAAAGTCAGTCCTGCTTGTCATAGCTAT
>MHDW01000130.1:5079-7242 GCA_001803645.1 Nitrospirae bacterium GWC2_42_7
CGCCCTTATCCTGCCGACATAAGTCTCATCCTTCCCAGCAACATCAACAGGAATGGGATAGACATTCTTCTCAGGGGCATCAAAGACAACAATGCCCGGAGCTTTAGAAAGCACAGCCCTCACTTCATTTGCTGTAATCTTTTTCTCTGTCTCTATATTCAGGCTCTCAGAGTGGCATCTGAAAACAGGAACGCGGACTGTGGTTGCAGTGAGCCTTATTGAGTCGTCCCCCATTATCTTTCTTGTCTCATTCACCATCTTCATCTCTTCTTTCGTATAACCGTTTTCAAGAAACTTGTCTATGTGAGGAAGCACGTTGAATGCTATCTGGTGAGAATAAACATTGCATTTTGCCTCCTTGAAATTCAGTATGTCGGTTGTCTGCTGTAACAGTTCATCCATCGCCTTCTTGCCTGTGCCTGAGACAGACTGGAATGTTGTTACAATAACCCTCTTTATCTTTGCAGCATCATGTATAGGCTTTAAGACCACAACCATCTGAATCGTTGAGCAGTTCGGGTTTGCGATAATCCCCTTATGCCATTCCAGGTCATGGCTGTTAACCTCAGGAACAATTAGCGGCACTTCAGGGTCCATCCTCCACTGGCTTGAATTGTCAACTACTACACATCCCGATTTTGCCGCAACCGGAGCCCATATCTTAGACCTTTCGGCGCCTGCTGAGAAAAGCGCAATGTCAATCCCCTTGAATGAATATTTGTTTAAACTCTCAACTTGGATTTCATTCCCCTGAAATCCAAGTTTTTTGCCCTCTGAACGCTCTGAGGCAAAGAGCCTGAGTTTTTCAACAGGGAAGTTCCTTTGCTCAAGGGTTGCAATCATTTCATTTCCGACTGCGCCTGTTGCGCCGACAACGGCAACAATGTATTTTGCCTTCTTCTTAACCATCTATCCTTATCCTTTCCATAAATATTTAAGTTTTATTAATTTATCACAGAGAGACGGAAAATTTCTATCATAATTAAAAACTCTAAGCGGGCATGCTACACTATGAGAACATCCCCTGAGAACATAAACTAAGATGAAAAAGATTTACACTCTCGGTACAGGCAGAAGAAGCGAAGAGGACTTTATAGAAATCCTTTTGGCTATGACATCAAAACCCTTGTTGACGTCAGAAGCTTTCCAAGGAGCAAGATGCCGATATTCACAAGGGAAAATCTTGAAAACCTTCTGAAAAGAAAAGGCATAAACTATGTTTTCTCGGCGGAGAACTCGGGGATTCAGAAAAGGTGGTTATGAGGCATATACAACTACCGGCGGCTTCAGGAAAGGAGTGGAGATTCTTGAAGGTATTGTCTCAAAAGGAACAAGCGTTATTGTCTGCGCTGAGAGATTCCCATGGAAATGCCACAGATGGTGGATTTTAAGAAAACTTCACAAACACGGCTGGCAGATAGAGCATATAATTGACAAAGGCAAGGTCTGGATGCCAAAGGGATGAGAGAAGTATTTCCACTCTATGTAATCCATTACACAATCTGGAAGCCTATTACATAAATTTCTATCATGTTGATACTCCAACCCTTGATTGGCAATGATTTTTATATGGCACGCAAGTTGCAGAATAGAAAAGGTTACAGAAAAGGCTGGGAATGGAGGGATTATGAGAAAAAGAAAAACGATTATATTATTGCTGTCGGTATTTTCGGTATTTATAGTTTCAGTATCTATAGACGGCTTTGATGCCCTTGCCGACACTCCAACGGTCAAGGCTTCCGGGACATTGACCTCAATAGAAAACGATGGAAGCGTTATAATTGACAATGGGGGCTATGGGATTGATCCCTCAGCAACAATTATAAACCGCAAGGGTAAGAGCGTCCCTCTTCGCAGCCTTTCACTCCCGGCAAAAGTCAGATTTGAATACAGATATAAAAAAGAAGGCTTTATAATCGTGCTTATAGAGGAAGTTAAAGATAAAAAAGTTAAAAAATAAGAGGAGACAGCAATGAAAAGCAATAATAGAAATATGCCCAGGATATTATTCCCCATTATTTTTTTACTGGTATTGCTGCCTTTAACTTTTGCCGAAGGCGCAATGAGCGACTACTGCATCACGCCTCCGTTTTTGACGCATAGTATTCCTCCCAATGTCTTAATTGTGCTTGATAATTCACTGAGCATGAATGACCAGGCATA
>MHDW01000131.1:0-2904 GCA_001803645.1 Nitrospirae bacterium GWC2_42_7
ACAAAATTCACTAAATCTCTGCGAATTCTGGCGGCGCTCTTGTTCAGTTTCGGTTCTGGTACAACCATGTCGGCCTCATCAGAATTTGGATGGAAGAACACCGGCTGAGGTGTGGAATGGGATTGACATCTTTACAAAAGTACCAAAGAAAGAATACTGGTTTGAAGCGTGGGAGGGATTGCTGACCGGGTTTTATTTGAAACTATAGCTTGCTATCCGGACAGTCTCAAAAAAAATGAAGGAAAATGAAAGTGTCCGCAGACTCATGCGTGCAGTGAGAAAATGAGGCTTAAAACAGGTATTTTCACGTCAGCCGATTGGAAAAAAGAGGAGGTTTTAGAAAAAAGTTTATTTGTCAGATCAACAATTCGGTAAACTTTTGAAACAAAAATCAACAGAAATTACCTTGCGGACGTAGAACAGGACAATGGTGAACTTTCGGAACAAAAATCATCAGAAACTATCTTGCGGACGGCGGACAGGACACCTTTAGTTTTCAAGTTCGATTATATCTGTTCATCGCCTTTTCAACACCTTCTGTGATTATTGAATGAACAGATTCTACAGCCTTATTAATCGCATCTTTTATCAGGGGATTTTCTTCCTTTCTGAATTTCGACAGAACGTATTCTTCTGTAGGAATAAATTCACTGCGTCCAATGCCGATCTTTATTCTCACAAAATCACCTGAACCAAGATTTTGCATGATTGATTCAACACCCCTATGCCCTCCTGATGAGCCTTTTTTGCGTATTTTCAGCTTTCCGGTCTCCATATCAAGGTCATCGTGGATAACTATAATATTATCAGGAGATATCCCATTCTTTGCAGCTATCTTATTGACAGGAGTCCCGCTTCTATTCATAAAAGACAAAGGCTCCAGGAGAATAACGTCTTTATTCTCTATGGAGCCTTTACATATCCTGAATTCAGTTCTGTCTCTGAATTCCAGTTTGTTAGTGCTTGCCAATTCCTCCAGAACCAGAAAACCTATATTATGCCTTGTCCGTGCATATCTGGAACCCGGGTTTCCGAGCCCCACAATAAGCCACAAGACTATTTCTCCTTCTTGCCTTTACCCTTTTCTTCAGGCGCTGCTTCTTCCTTCTTGCCTTTCTTCGCAACTTCAGGTTCCGCAGTCGCAGGAGTCGCGGCAGTCGCAGCAGCTTCTGGTGCAGCTGTAGCTGCCTCTTCAGCTATAGGGGCTATAATCGTTACTATGACATCATGAGGATCATTAAGCATTTTTACGTCCTCTTCAAGCTTAAGATCGCTTACATGAACTGACTGGCCGATTTCGAGTTTTGATATATCAAATTCAAACCTCTCCGGCATCTTGTCAGGAAGACATTCTATTTCGACCTCCCTCAATGTATGCTGCAATATTCCTCCGTCCCTTTTAACACCTATAGGCTCACCCAGAGTTGTTACATGAACTGTAACCTTGACCTTTTCAGTAAGCAGGACTTCAAAAAAATCAGTATGCAGCAACTCGCCCCTTACAGGGTCTACCTGATAGTCCTTCAGCAAAGCAAGCTTTTTATCTCCATTTTCGAACTGAAGGTCTACCATTACTTGTTCTCCCGACATACGGTTGATGAGCCCTGTAATTTCTTTCTTTAAAAGTTTTATAGGCTCTGACTTTCCTTCTCTATATATTACAGCAGGGATCTTTCCATCCCTTCTGAGAGAGCGGGCTACGCCTTTTCCATGCTCTTTCCTCTTTTCTGCAGTTATGCTTATCCTTTCCATTTTTCCTCCTCTTTATTAGCTTCAGACCCTCGGGTCAGGCTAAACAAATAATGAACTTACTGATGATTCCTCATGAATCCTTTTTATGGCATCTCCAAGAAGAGATGCTATGCTTAATACCATTAATTTTTTGCATTTTTCTTTTTTGCTGTCAAGCGGAATAGTATTTGTGACGATCATTTCATCTAACATTGAGTTGTTTATTCTATCCAGTGCCGGCCCTGACAATACAGCGTGGGTACAGGTAGCTGACACTCTTTTAGCTCCCATGTTCTTCAGCGCAGCAGCAGCCTGAGTGATGGTCCCGGCTGTATCGACCATGTCGTCTATAATAAGAGTATCCATATTCTTTACATCACCTATGACATTCATCACTTCGGATTCATTTGCTTTCTCACGTCTCTTGTCAATAATTGCAATGGAACAATTTAGTCTTTTAGCAAAAGATCTTGCGCGTAAAACGCCCCCTGCATCAGGAGAGACTATAACAAGATTCTTAAGGTTGTAATTATTTTTTATGTACTCAAGAAGAACCGGCGCTGCGTAGAGATTATCGACCGGTATATTAAAAAAACCCTGTATTTGTCCGGCATGCAAGTCTACTGTAAGCACCCTGCTCGTACCAACAGCGGTTATAAGGTCAGCAACTGCTTTTGCAGAAATTGGCACTCTCGGCTGTACTTTTCTGTCCTGCCTCGAATATCCGAAGTAAGGGATCACAGCAGTTATTCTTCCTGAAGAAGCCCTCTTAAGCGCATCAATGATCAGCAGCAGTTCTATAATGTTGTCGTTCACTGGAGTACATGTGGGCTGGATCAAAAAAACATCAGAGCCTCTTACATTCTCATTAAGCCTGACAAATATCTCACCATCGCTGAATGTTGTAACAGTGGCATCTCCTACAGGCATTCCGAGATATGCGGCAACGTCCCCTGCCAGCTCCCTGTGGGCAGTACCTGTAAATAATTTCAAACCTTCCGGCATTGTATCTCCTTACAATTCAATTAAAAAGCTAATTATATTTCATCATTCCAGCAAAGGCTGGAATCCAGGGCTTTCAAGGCATTCTGGATTGCCCGATCAAGTCGGGCAATGACAAACAAGAAAATTTCATATTTCTTACTTCTTACTCTTTAGCGCTTACTTCCTGCT
>MHDW01000131.1:2917-5512 GCA_001803645.1 Nitrospirae bacterium GWC2_42_7
CTCCTGACTTGCCGTTTGTCGACGCCCCAAAAAAGAATAAAAAAAACAAGGGAATATAACGCAACTTATTGTATTTTAGTTTCCCATTGCTCGTCTGTTTTCAGCGTCCTTACAACTCTGCACCAGTTAGCTCCCATGTTTTTTGATGCCCTTAATGCTTCCTCTGCTGAATTGAAAACTCCAAAAACAACAGGCCCGCTTCCGCTCATAGAAGAAATAACAGCTCCGTTCTCAATAAGCGCTCTTTTTATATCCTCTACAACATGATATTTGTCAATGACAGGCTTCTCAAGATCATTGAATATTATGCTTCGCAATGAAGTATAGTCTTTTTTGCCGAGAAATTGACAAAATAGTTTAATATCAATATGTTTTTTTGTCAACTTTGTCGCTCTGTAAGAACTATAAGCCCACGAAGCTGAGACTGAGATATCAGGCTTGACCAGGAGCATTGCAACAGAATTTTCGTTCTTCAGCTCTTTTACCTTTTCACCCCTGCCTTCAACAAGCGAAAATATCCCATTTATAAAAAAAGGGACGTCAGAGCCTATTTCAGATGCAAGCTCTGCAATAGTCTTTGTTTCAAGTCCTAATTCCCACAGCCTGTTCAGCCCCATAAGAGTATAAGCTGCGTCACTACTTCCGCCACCAAGGCCTGCAGCATGAGGAATATGTTTTTTTAAAAATATCCTTGCTCCCCCTTTGTATGAAGAATATTCTTTCAATAGAAAGGCAGCTCTGTATACAAGGTTTTCCTCAGGAGGGATGTTCATATCTGATATCAATTCAATTTCACCAGACTTTTCGAAAGACAGATCATCGAAGAGATCAACGCACTGCATGACACTTAAAATATCATGATAACCATCGTCCCTTTTTTTTAAAATCTCTAGGAACCAGTTGATCTTTGCAGGGGCTTTTAATAATAACTTCATCTTTTTCATGAATTAACAAGGGCAGGAAATTATCTTTTCATTTTTCAGTTTTCAGGCTTTCCAGCTTCTTCTCTACCCTCTCCTTCAATCCCTCTTCCCTTTCATGAAAATTTAAAGCCTTTTTCCATTCTTCCAAGGCTTTTTCAGGTTGGCCGGCAGTTCTGTATACATCCCCAAGATGTTCTAATATCACAGGGTCATCGCTGGTTATATCAGCAGCCCTTTTAAGCATCTCTATTGCATCGCTATATTTCCCCATCCTGTAATATATCCAGCCAAGACTGTCGATTATATAACCATTATCAGGTTTGATCTTAATGGCCTTTTCAATGAGTGCAAGAGATTCTTCAAGGTTCATGTTTTTATCCGCAAATGTATAGCCGAGATAATTCAGGGCATCGGCATTGTCCGGATTGATCTCAAGAGCTTTCCTGAGGAGGCTTATCATCTCGCTGAACCTTCCTGTTTTGTCATAAAGAATTGCAAGACTTAAATGCAGTTCATCGTTATCCTTGAAACGCGATAAAGCGTCCTTCAAAATTGTTTCTGCTTTGATGTAATCCTTTTTCTGAATATAAAAGTTTGCAAGAGAAAGATATATCTCCGGTTTTTCCTTGTCAAACTCCAGCAGTTCCTCATAGATCCTGATAGCATCGTCATCCCGTTCCTGCTTTGAGTATATAAAGGCCAAATGTAAGAACGCACTTGCATTTTTCGGGTCGAGCATTATTATTTTATTAAACTCAGCAACAGCCTCATCCAGCCTGTTCATATCCTCAAGCACAAGCGCAAGAAAATATCTGGCTGGTATCAACTCAGGCCGGGCTTCAACAGAAAGCCTGAATTCAGTCAATGCCCTGTCATATTGTCTCTCCTGATAATAAAGCATTCCGAGCTTTAGGTGAATTTCAATATTATCAGGCTCGATCATGCTTATAGTCTCAAATTCCCTGATCGCCTTATCTTCAGTCTTGAGCTTTATGTATATCTGTGCAAGTCTTTCTCTGGCCTTTAAATTGTGGGGATTGATGTTCAATGCCTTCCTATAGCTCTCTTCTGCTTCTTTAAGCTGTTCGCTAATTTCGTTTATCAGTCCGAGCTTGAAATATGCATTTTCGAAATCCTTATCAATAGCAATTATTAAATTTAAATATTCTTTTGCTTTTTTGAAGTCTTTCCAATCAATATAAATTGAAGCCAAATAATCAAGTGCAATAACATCTCCGGGATTATTCTTTAAGATATCGCTAAAGATCTTGACCGCCTTGTCAAACTCATTGTTGTAATAGTAAAGCGTGCCCAGAAAAAGAAGGCCACGGGGATTATCAGCATCTATTTGCAAAATTCTCCTGTATGTTTTTATCGCATCTTCAAGCCTCCTCTGGCTGTTATATATTTCTCCGGCAAACATAAGAGCAGGAATATATTCCGGTTGTTCCTTTATGATCTCTTCTGTAAGTTCGAGAGCTGAAGATGTATTGCCTGAGCGTTGGAGTGCATAACTTATCTGGAGCTTCAGGTATGCAGACCCGGGATCATATGAAAGCGCCTTTTTATAGTAATTAATAGCGTCTTCCCATTTATGAGAAAGGTCAGCTTCATACCCGAGCATATAATAATAATATGATTCAGGAGGGGGTGTATGATCTTCTGCTTTCAC
>MHDW01000131.1:5521-7822 GCA_001803645.1 Nitrospirae bacterium GWC2_42_7
CTTCGAAGCACAGGATGCACTTAAAGCAAAAAGAATTATAAACAAGGCAAATGTTCTAAATCTCATTTTCTATTATCTCACAAAGATAAAATATAGTTCAAACCAGTGAGAGTCATCAAACAACGCCGTCAAGAATATTCTCTGGCATATCCCCGTATGCTGTTATTGCAAAGTTTTCCCTGCTTATCAGCCTGCTTGCAAGTTCTTTTATCTGGCCGATGCTGACTATATCAACAGCTTTCATTATTTCATCAGGGGAACTGTATTTCCCAAAATATATTTCCTGCCTTGCTATATTATTCATGCGGCTGCTGGTAGATTCGAGTCCGAGTATCAGATTTCCCTTCAGGTGGTTCTTCGCCCGTTCCAGCTCGGAATCAGAAAGAGTATCAGGAAGGTTCAGCATTTCAGCTATTATAAGCTCGGCAACCTCCCTTATCTTCTTTTTGCTTACTCCTGCATATACCCCCCACAAACCTGTATCTGTATACGATGAAGTAAACGAGTATACTGAATATGCAAGCCCTCTCTTTTCTCTGATCTCCTGGAAAAGCCTTGAACTGACACCTGCGCCAAGTATTGTATTCAGTACAAAAAGCGCATATCTTTCTTTGTCATCCTGTGAAAGCGAAGGAACACCGATACAAATATGGGCCTCTGACAACTTCTTGGGAAAAACCTTAATATTCTTTCTGAAAGCAGAACTTGTGCCGGTTTTCGGCTCTGTTCCATGACGCAATCCGCCCAGTTTTCTGTTAAGCATGTCTATCAATTTGTCTTGCGAAAAAAATCCTGCACATGCTATAACTATATCTTTTGTACCGTAATATGTCCGGATATGTTTCATTATATCAGGTCTTGTAAAGGAAGCTATGGTCTCCCTTCTGCCTAGGATCGTTTGTCCAAGCCCTTCCCGTCCCCATACTGTCTGGCTGAAAAGATCATGGATATAATCATCCGGCGTGTCCTCGATCATCTTTATTTCTTCTTTTATTATCTTCTTTTCTTTTTCTATTTCTTCCTCAGGGAAAGCCGAATTCACAAAAATATCAGTAAGGAGCTCCACTCCGCTTTCAAGATATTCTTCGATCACCTTCACATAAAAAGCAGTGTTCTCTCTTGAAGTAAATGCATTCAGATCTCCGCCCATTGAATCTATATCAAAAGCAATATCTTTAACTGTTCTTTTTTTTGTGCCTTTAAAGAACATATGTTCAAGGAAGTGCGAAATTCCATTCTTTTCGGAAGTCTCATGTCTTGAGCCCACTTTAACCCATATGCCGATCGCAACAGAACGGACATTTTTGAATGACTCCATTACTACTGGAATCCCGTTATTAAGATATTCTTTTATGAACATGATTTAAACCCCCAAATTAAAAAAGGGGATTATTATCCCCTTCAGTAAACAAGTTAAACGACACTTTTAGTCTGTCTTGGAATCTGACTCCTTCATTGCTTCTTTTCTGCTTAGTCTGATCCTTCCCATTTTATCAATTTCTATAACTTTAACAAGCACCTCATCCCCTTCATTCACTTCGTCTGTGACCTTGGCTACTCTCTGTTCCGATAATTGTGAAATATGAAGGAGCCCTTCTGTGCCGGGTATGATCTCGACAAAAGCCCCGAAATCCATTATCTTTTTGACCTTTCCGAGATAGATCCTGCCCACTTCTGCTTCTGCAGTTATATTATTAATTATATCTATTGCCTTCTGGGCTGCTTCTCCATCAGATGCAGCAATATTTATCAGACCGCTGTCATCTATATCAATCTTCACGCCGGTTTGCTCAACAATGCCCCTGATAACCTTTCCTCCGCTTCCTATGACATCGCGTATCTTATCCTTGTTTATCTGCATTGTGAAAATTTTTGGAGCATACACTGACATGGAAGAACGAGGCTCCGACATTGTTTCGCTCATTTTCTTAAGTATATGAAGCCGGCCTTGTCTGGCCTGTTCAAGTGCGCTTTCCATTATGCTGCGGGATATGCCGCCGATCTTTGTGTCCATCTGAAAAGCACATATACCGTTTGCTGTGCCGGTGACTTTAAAATCCATATCACCCAAATGGTCTTCAAGTCCGAGTATATCCGTAAGCACAACAACTTTATCTCCTTCTTTTATAAGGCCCATTGCAATTCCGGCTACAGGGTCTTTTATTGGAACTCCGGCATCCATCAAGGCAAGCGTTCCTCCGCATACAGATGCCATAGAAGAAGAACCATTTGATTCAAGAATATCTGAAACTATTCTGATGGTATAAGGAAATTCCGTTTTTGTCGGCAAAATTGCTTTAA
>MHDW01000131.1:7934-8712 GCA_001803645.1 Nitrospirae bacterium GWC2_42_7
ACCTCTCAACGGTTTCACTTCCCCAACGCTGAAAGGAGGGAAATTATAGTGGAGCATAAAGGCCTTTCTAGACTCTCCATCAAGCGAATCGATCCTCTGCTCATCATCAGATGTGCCGAGGGTCACAATAGCAAGACATTGTGTTTCACCTCTTATAAACAATGCTGAACCATGGGTCCTCGGCAGAATACCGACCTCTGAAGTGATAGGTCTTATTTGTTCAGGGGTCCTTCCATCGGCCCTTACATTTTGGTTTAATATCATATCCCTTACAAGATTCTTTTCAATATCATGAAAAGCAGATGCAATTGCCTTGGAAATATCTTCCTCTCCGGTATTTAAGTTCTCAATGACTTCAAGTTGTATTTCATCCAGTTCAGATTGTCTTAAGAGTTTGTCAGGTATAATTATCGCTTTTTTTATCTTATCCAATGACCTTTCAGCAACTTTGTTCTTTATGTTATCGTCTGCAACAGGAGCAACAAAGGTTCTCTTCTCTTTGCCTGCCTTTGCCCTGAATTCATTCTGTAAGCCGCATAATTTTTTTATCTCACTATGGGCAATATCAATAGCTTCAAGCAGATCAGCTTCACTCATCTCCTGAGCGCTTCCCTCAACCATCGCCACAGCCTCTTCCGTGCCTGCAACAACAAGGTTAATATCACATTCTACTGACTCTTTCAGGTCAGGGTTTATTATGAATGATCCTGCAACCCTTCCGATCCTTACTGCTGCAACCGGACCGTTGAAAGGTATATCAGATATATGAAGGGCTGCT
>MHDW01000132.1:0-4540 GCA_001803645.1 Nitrospirae bacterium GWC2_42_7
CCTTTAAGGGATAGTCTGCCTTTTCCTTGATCTCTATAAGCGATATCTTTTTGTCCGGCGCAAAACTTTTTTCCGCTGCCTGCGAGATGACGAGTGCAATATCTCCGGTCTTCACATTCCTGAATTCCATCACAATCGCGATAAAGGGTTTTGACTGGGCGAGTATCGTCGACGGAGGCCATCCATAGCTCTGAGGGAAATATGACGGGACATAAATGTCCTTCAAATGCAGTTTTGTCCTGACCTCCTCAACACTGCCGTACTTTTCCATAAGGCCTTCCTGGAGGGCCGTGGGCAGCCAGTTGGCAGCCTTGAGTGCCCCGACAAGGATGGCAAGGGTCAAAACAAAATAAAGCAAGCCTAACAATTTTTTCTTCATATTCACCTCGAAGTGATCATACAATAAAATAATTTATTACAGCGATTGCTGACAGCGTAAGGAGAAACCTGATCCATGCTCCTCCTGTGTTCTGAATTGGCCCGCTTTCAAGCCTGTTTATCCTGCCTTGCAAATGAACCGAATGGCTGTAATCCTCAAGCGATGCACTAACCTCCGAAAGATTTTTCACAACACTAAGACCGGGCTTTTCGATTTTACGACTGAATTTCTTCAGGGTTTCCGCCAATGCGTCCTGTTTTCCAGTCAGTAAAACAGCGATGTCATCGCATATCTTCTCCTCTTCCTGAACAATGCGCCTGAATTCAACAAGAACCACGGGATTAAAGAACATAAGTACCCTGATAATATAGATGACCACCAGCAAAGGACGCTTGCTCCTTGCAATATGTGCAAGCTCATGTGCAATGGCAGTCCGGGTCTCATCCGTGCTCAAGGTCTCCATAAGGCCTGTGGACAAAAAGATCACAGGGTTTTTTCCTGTTGTAGAGAAAATGATCAACTCATCGTCATCTATCAGTGAAATGTGCGGCTTCTTCCCGCAAAAATCCGCCAGCACTTCGTCTATTACGGGATGTTCATACTGTCCTTCCTCCTCGTCTTTTTCAGTTTCAAACTCCTTTGACATTACGATATGTCTTACAATCGGAATCATCTCCTGTAGAAGAAAAATCAGGGCCGTACACACGAGCATTATAGTGAAAAGAAGGTTTAATGGAACTTTACCCCACAATTCGATATTAAGCCATCTGTTTATGTCGAAAAGCGCCTCCAGCCTAAAGAAGATCGAACTCCTTTCCGGATTTATCATCTGGTAAAGCGGAAAAGAGAATATCGGGAATACCATGACAATAAGGCTGAATCTCTGCCTTATTGCGGGATCGGTGATTTTCCATGTCTGAATGGCCCTGTCCACAATAAGTGCTGCGATAAGGGAATGAGAGAATGCCTGGGCAACATACATACCCATCATGTAAGAATTAAAAAAATTAGATAGATTCATGAGCTGTATTGTTAAGATACGTTTTTATGATAGCAAATTCATAGGTGTTTTGATACTCCTGCCTTCTGCGTGTCTTTAGTCCTTCATTTGATTTATAATTATTAACATGCTGAACAAAATAAAAAACAAGGTCATGTCCGGCAAGAGGCTTACAGAAGCAGACGCTCTTGAACTGTTCAAAAGTGATGACATATTTACCCTCGGCACTCTTGCATCATATATTGCAGAGAAAAAGAACGGCAAAAAAGCATACTTTATAAGAAACAGACATATCAATCCTACAAATATATGTGTAAATCGCTGCAAGTTCTGCGCATTCAGCAGGTCAAGAGGGCAAGAAGGCGCATTTGAACTCACAATTGATGAGATAATGGAAAGACTTAGAAAGGGTCAAGGGACACCCCCCCATCCCCCCCTTGGCAAGGGGGGGCGCAGGGGGGGTAAAACTCCTTACTCCTCACTCCTCACTCCTCACGATTTTTCCGAAGTTCACATTGTCGGAGGGCTTCATCCTGAATGGCCTTTCAGTCATTATCTTGAAATAATATCTGCTATAAAAAAAGAGTTTCCTGAGCTTCACATAAAAGCATTCACTGCGGTTGAGATCGACTATATGTCAAAGATAAGCAGTCTGAGTATTTATGATACTCTTCTGACTTTAAAGAAAAGCGGTCTTTGTTCAATGCCGGGAGGCGGGGCTGAAATATTGTCACTTGATATAAGAAACCGTCTCTGCCCGGAAAAAATATCAGGGGAAAGGTGGCTTGAAATTATGCAAACTGCTCACAATGCAGGTATTCGGACAAATGCCACAATGCTTTACGGACATATAGAGGATCATACTCACCGCGTTGACCACCTCATGAAACTAAGAGAGCTTCAGGACAAGACAGGCGGTTTTCAGGCATTTATCCCGCTTGCATATCATCCAAAAAATACGGACATAAAGGGCAGCTACACTTCAGGGATAGATGATCTGAAGACTATCGCAATAAGCCGCCTTGTTCTGGATAATTTTGATCACATAAAAGCATACTGGATCATGCTCGGAGAGAAGATCTCTCAGCTTGCACTTAAATTCGGTGCTGACGACATAGACGGTACGATCATTGAAGAAAAAATAACACATTCTGCGGGTGGTCTTACCGGAGAACAGCTTACAGCAGAACAGCTTGTACATCTTATCAGGAAAGCAGGGAAAATACCTGTTGAACGTGATTCGTTCTACAGGCCGATCAAGGTTTACAGATGAAAAATAACTTTAGCCGCATATCTTCAAAACAGGCTTTGTCAATGCTAAAGTCCGCTGACCTTCTTGAACTCGGAAGGGATGCGGATGAGATAAGAAAAAAACTCCATCCAGAAGGTATTGTCACCTTTGTTGTTGACAGGAACATCAACTACACCAATGTCTGCATTAACAAATGCAGGTTCTGCGCATTCCACAGGGATGAGAACGATCCAGATGCATATATCCTTGATGAAGAGACCCTGTTCGAAAAGATCAAAGAGACAATAGAACTTGGGGGCACACAAATACTTCTTCAGGGAGGCCTGCACCCTGGCTTAGGTCTTGCTTATTATGTCAGGCTTTTGCAATCAATAAAAGACAAATTCAGGATAAACATCCACGGCTTTTCACCACCGGAGATATGCTATATCGCTGACTCATCTGATATCACGATCACGGAAGCCCTGAGAATACTCAGAAAAGCAGGGCTTGATTCAGTTCCAGGCGGAGGCGCAGAAATACTTTCAGACAGGGTGAGGGATATCCTGAGTCCAAAGAAAATAAAGTCATCCCGCTGGCTTGAGGTAATGGAGAAGGCACACAGGCTTGGCATGAGGACAACAGCAACCATGATGTTCGGGAGCATAGAAACTCCTGAGGACATCATAGAGCATCTTGATGCGATCAGAAAACTACAGGACAAAACAGGCGGATTCACTGCATTCATACCCTGGTCCTTTCAGCCGGGGAATACGGAATTAGCGCAGAAGAACAGAAGCCTGCCTACCGGACAGGCAGGCGCAGAAGAGCAGAAGGTTAAAAAAACAAATGTTCATAAGAACATGATAACTTCCGAGCTTCCGAGCTTCCGAGCTTCCGAACTGCATCCTGCTACTGCTGTCGACTATCTGAAGGTCCTTGCTCTTTCAAGAATATATCTCGATAACATAGATAACATTCAGGCCTCATGGGTAACGCAGGGGCTTAAGATGGCCCAGGTCGCTCTTAGATTCGGCGCAAATGATTTCGGTTCTACCATGATAGAGGAAAATGTTGTAGCATCAGCCGGTGTCAGTTACAAGGTCACAAAGGATGAGATCATACAATCCATAAGCAGTGCATGCTTCTGCCCGGCTCAGAGAGACACTTATTACAATATTCTGAAGCAATACAAATAAGAAGTAAAAATAGTTCAGACAAAAAACAACCCACCCCTGCACCCCTCCCAAGAGGGGAATTTTAAAACCAAAATCACCGTTCAGAAGTGGACTTATAAAATCTGTTTATCTTCCAAGGAAGAGAATGGGATGGGAGTTTTGATTGAAGTCCCCTCTTGGGAGGGGTGCAGGGGTGGGTAAGAGAGAACTTATGAGATCCATTTCCAGAAGAAACAAAAAATAATATATAATAATTAGAAAAATTTCCCGGAGGATATTTTGAGATCTAATAAAGTTGATGAACTGATTTTTGCAACTAACCCAACTCCTGAGGGTGAAGCTACTGCAAGTTATATTTTTTCTAAAATAAAAGATTTATCGCTTCCTATATCACGGTTGGCAAGTGGTGTTCCAATCGGATCAAATCTTGAATATATGGATCGAGTAACAATCTCTAAGGCTTTGACCTGCAGAAGGCCATTTTGATTTTGAATCGTGTGAGATTTAGGATTTAATTTTTAGGGGACAGCCGCATGATTCTATACAATTTTCTTATCCCATTTAAAAGTTTTTTGCGACGAATTATTTTGCCGATTGTTCTTACATGTTCCTTTTTTAATTTAAATGCTTCAATAAAATCTTCTACTGCCGGTAAGTTTTTACGTATAAATAGTTTAAAACAGACCGTTATTGATGAAAATATAATAATTTTTGAGGGTGCCGTTGATGCAATTATAGATCAAAAACTCCAC
>MHDW01000132.1:4685-4830 GCA_001803645.1 Nitrospirae bacterium GWC2_42_7
TCATCCCATTTGCATATTCGGATGTTATCTCTCTTAAAAAACATGCGAGGTATTTCTCTTTTGATGTTATGCTGCCGAGGGGGTTTTCCTTCTTCCACCGCTCCACGAAGCCCATGGCGGGGTCACCGGAGCATACGGCATCATT
>MHDW01000132.1:4853-5147 GCA_001803645.1 Nitrospirae bacterium GWC2_42_7
CGCACCCTGATAGAGGTACTCAACCTGAGTATTTCCATGACGGCTGATATATGCTCTTTTTCTGAAAGGGGCCCGATCCCGCAGCCCTCCACGATAGTTTGGATGTTTAAACGTTTCGCAGTTAAAAAGGCCTCGAGCACAAAACCCAGCGGCTCCATCCCCATAAGCGGGCCTCCGCCCATAATTACAACGTCCGCGCTCTTGCAGGTCTGAAGATATTCCGCTGAGTGGGTCTTGACTATCGCAGCGTCAATATTGAGCTCATACAGGGTCCTTCTGGTTACAAACGGGTAG
>MHDW01000133.1:0-337 GCA_001803645.1 Nitrospirae bacterium GWC2_42_7
AAGGACTTTTGTCCACGTCAAAGACAGCAGAAAAGCGCTTGCTTTAGTATCCGGTAATTTTTTTGGTATGCCTTCAAAGAGACTGAATGTTATCGGCGTGACCGGCACTAACGGAAAGACAACGACCACATACATCATAAAATCAATTCTTGAAGCCTGGGGCAAGAAAGTCGGGCTGATAGGCACAATACAGTATATGATCCGGAATGAAGTATTCGAGGCCCTGCATACGACACCTGAGGCGCTCGAGTTTCAGGGGCTTCTTCATAGGATGAGAGAATCTGGCTGCACATATGTTGTGTCTGAAGTCTCATCACATGCCCTTGCGCAGAAGAGG
>MHDW01000133.1:349-5246 GCA_001803645.1 Nitrospirae bacterium GWC2_42_7
GACCATCTTGATTTTCATAAAACAATGGACCAATATTTTGCAGCGAAAAAAAGGTTGTTCACTGAACTCCTTGATAAAAATGCGGTCCCGGTAATTAATTATGATGATATATGGGGGCGCAAGCTGATAAGCCTCCTTCTTGGCAATGTTTATACATACGGACTTGAAACAGGTTGTGACATCATGGCTGCTGAAATTGACAATTCCTTCGGAGGTTTAAGATTTAGAATTGTTATGCGGGGAAGGAAATACAGCGTTGTTTCGCCTTTGACCGGCCTTCCTAATGTCTACAATATCATGTCTGCTGCAGGAGCTGCTGTCTCTCTCGGCGTGCCATGGGATGTTATCCTTGAAGGCATTAGAAATTCCGGGAGTGTAAAAGGTAGATTCGAAAGGGTTGATGCAGGACAGGGGTTTCTTGCTGTTGTTGATTATGCGCATACAGAGGATGCCCTTGAAAGGCTCATATACACAGCAAGAGGAATGGTGAAGGGGAAAGTCATTACCATATTCGGATGCGGCGGAGACAGGGACAGGGGCAAGAGGTTGAAGATGGGAGCTATTGCGACAAGGTTGAGCGATTATGTGATCATGACCTCTGACAATCCAAGAACAGAAGACCCTGAAAGTATCATCAGGGAGATAGAGGCAGGGGCAACCAGGAAGAATTATCTTATTGAACCTGACAGGAGAGAGGCGATAAAAAGGGCTGTAATGATGGCATCAGAAGGAGATGTCCTGCTTGTGGCAGGGAAGGGCCATGAGAATTATCAGGAGATAATGGGGATCAAATACAAATTCAGCGACAGAGAAGTACTGCAGGAAACGATAAAACAACTGACAAAGAACAGTTGATAGTATTTTTTTAAAAGGGTGGGACAGGAAGAAAGATGGGTTTTTTAAGGGTAGAAGATATTATACAAGCAACAGGGGGAAGGATACTCTGTGGAAAACAGACAGAGTTTTCCGGCCTGTCTATTGACTCGAGAACAATAAAGAATGGCGAGCTGTTTATTGCCCTCAGAGGTCCTAATTTTGACGGCAACAATTTTCTTTATGATGCATTGATAAACGGCTGCTGTGCGATCGTTGATTTTCCGCCTTCGGAACATGTTAAGGGGAAGATGATCATTCATGTTAAGAACACACTTAAGGCTTTGCATGATATTGCCGGCTATATACGTTCGAAAGCCAATGTCCCTGTGATCGGCATAACAGGAACGAACGGAAAGACAACAACAAAAGAACTGATCGCATCTATATTCAGCCAGAGCCGGAAAGTTCTTAAGACATCAGGCAATCTGAACAATCACATAGGGCTTCCTTTGTGTATTGCGCGCATGGACGGAGATGAGAGAGTAATGGTGCTTGAGATGGGTTCTAGTATTCAGGGTGATATCAGACAGCTTTGCGAGATCTCACATCCTGATTTCGCAGTGGTGACAAATGTCGGGCCTGCTCACCTGGAGGGTTTCGGCAGTATCGAAGCTATCAGAAGCACAGACCTTGAAATACTTGATTATGTAAAAGTCGTATCTGTAAATGCTGATGATAAATTTCTTACCGAAGGAATAAACGGTTTTGGCGGAAAGCTAATAACATATGGCATAGAAGATCCTGCTGATGTGTATGCCGAAGATATAGTTTCCAGAGATATTGGTTCTGATTTCAGGCTCTGTTTCCCGGGAGACAGAAATATCAGGATAAACCTCGGTATTTCAGGGAGATTTAATATTTATAATGCACTTGCGGCTGCTTCAATAGCTGATGCACTTGGTACCGGACTTGAGGATATAAAGAGAGGTCTTGAGTCTTTTGCAGGGGTGCCGATGCGTCTTGAGATAAAAGAAATTTCGGGCTCTCTGATAATAAGCGATGTTTATAACGCCAATCCTGCATCTATGGATGAGGCTGTAAAGGAATTAGCAAGACTCAAAAGGCAGAGGACTGTAGCTGTACTGGGCGATATGCTTGAACTCGGGACTTATTCTGAAGAAGCCCACAGGAAACTTCTGAGGCATTTATCCGAAATGAAGATTGACATACTTATTGCTGTCGGCCCTGAGATGATAACGGCGTCTTCGGAATTCTCGGGTACTTGTTATACGGCTGATGACTCTGATGCAGCGAGATCTCTTCTTTTAAGTATATTCAGCAGCGGAGACACGATCCTTGTGAAAGGGTCCAGAGGCATGCGCATGGAGAAGGCCCTTCAAGAACTGGTGCTCAAAGGAGAGAGACATGCTGTATAAGATCCTCTATGGGATGCATGATCTTTTTTCACCGCTTAATGTATTCAGGTATATAACATTCAGGGCTGCGCTTGCAGTGATAACTGCGATGCTCCTTTCGCTCATCATAGGGCCATGGATAATAAACAGGCTGAAGAAGATAAGCGTTACGCAGCAGATAAGGGATGACGGACCGCAGTCTCATCTGAAAAAAACCGGCACCCCGACAATGGGCGGAATAATAATTATCCTGAGTATTTTTCTGACAATGATGCTCTGGGGAGATATCGGCAATAAATATATATGGATAATGATGGTCTCTCTTATCGGATATGGAGGTATCGGCCTTGTTGATGATTATCTGAAGGTTGTGAGAAAAAACCCAAAAGGCCTCAGGGCATGGCATAAGTTCGGAGCGCAGATAGCTCTGGCATTGCTGATAGGCGTACTGCTTTATATGAACCCAAATGACCCGTACAGGTCTGTCCTGAGCGTCCCGTTCTTCAAGAGATGGCTTTTTGAACTCGGCTGGTTTTATATCCCATTTTCGATACTTGTAATAGTCGGCTCGTCAAATGCCGTGAATCTTACTGATGGTATTGACGGGCTTGCTATCGGGCTTGTGGGTATTGCTGCTCTGGCAAATATGATCCTGGTGTATATTTCAGGAAATGCAAAGTTCGCGCAGTATTTACAGGTTCTGTATCTTCAGGGAACAGGCGAGCTTACTGTTTTCTGCGGAGCGATGCTTGGAGCTGCACTCGGGTTCTTATGGTTTAATTCATATCCGGCCGATGTCTTTATGGGGGATGTTGGTTCGCTTGGGCTTGGTGGGGCGCTCGGCACTCTTGCTGTGATAACAAAACATGAGATCGTCCTTACTGTTGTCGGCGGAATATTTGTTATAGAGACCCTTTCAGTGGTTTTTCAGGTAGCGTCATTTAAACTGACAGGAAAAAGAATATTTAGAATGGCCCCGATCCACCATCATTTTGAACTTAAAGGATGGCACGAGTCAAAAGTGATCGTAAGGTTCTGGATCGTGGGAATAATGCTTGCGCTGCTCAGTCTTGCAACGCTGAAATTGAGGTAATATGAAAAAAAGTTACAAGTTACAAGTGATAAGTGAAAAGTTGAGACCAGCACATTTAAAAATGCGGTCGATAGTAAAACCACAAATATCACCCTCCCCTTTATCCCCTCCCGTCAAGGGAGGGGAAATTTTACAACCCTCTCCCCTGGCGGGAGAGGGAAAGGGTGAGGGGGGGTACTTATGAATTTTTCAATAAAACATATTTTTCTGATCTTTTTACTATTCACCCTTCACCCATCACTCGTCACTGCCGTTAATGCTGAAGAGATCAAATCAAGGGCTTCTGTTGTAATGGATGCGGAAACAGGCAGAGTGCTCTATGCAAAAAACCCTGATCTGAAGCTTATGCCTGCAAGCACCACAAAACTTATGACAGCCTTGATCGTTGTGGAAAAAGCGGATCTCAGTGATGTTGTCACTGTCAGCAGGGAGGCTGTAAACACAGCTCCGACAAGATCAGGATTGAAAGCTGGAGACAGGGTCACGATAGAGACACTTCTTTACGCAGCCCTCATGAAATCCGCAAATGATGCTGCCGTGGCTCTTGCCGAAGCTGTCGGAGGTTCGACTGAAGAGTTTGTCCGTATGATGAATACAAAAGCTATTGCAATAGGGGCAAACGATACGAGGTTTATTAATCCGCACGGGCTCCCGGGAAAGGGACAGTATATTACTGCATATGACCTTTCAAAGATAATGAGACAGGCAATTAAATATCCTGTTTTGAGGGAGATAATGGGAACCCGCGTTACAGAGGTCTCGACTGAAAAAGGCAAGACCATATTTGTAAAAAATACAAACAAACTCCTTTGGTCTGATGAAGAACTGCTTGGAGGTAAAACAGGTTATACAAGAAAGGCAAAGCATTGTTTTGTAAGTGCAGGTGAGCGGGATAAGGAAACCATAATTGTCGCACTTCTCGGTGCTCCGACCAGGGATCTGCTATGGAAGGAGACAGAGGATCTAATGGCTTTCGGATCTAAGGTCATGAGCAATCAGGAAGAACCTGTTGTCTATGTGACCAGATCGGATTATGACTCGCTGCACGTGAAGAAAGCGACATATACAAAAAAGACACAATATAAATCTCCGAGGAAAAAGCTTCCAAAGGCAAAGACAAAGGCAAAGGTTAAGAGCAAGACTGTTGTGTCAAAGACAAGGAAAGCAGGCAAAAAACACACAGCTGTTAAGAAAACGCCTGTAAGGGCTGCCACAGAGACTAAGAAGGTCCAAAAGACAGATATTACGAAAAAGGAACCGGATGACACTGAAGGATAAGAAAATTATTATTGTCGGCCTTGCGCGCAGCGGAGCAGGAGCGGCAAATCTGTTAGCAGAGCTTGGTGCTTCTGTCACTGTCACTGACATGAAGGCTGAAGATGAACTTGCTGATGCTATAAGCAGGCTCTCGCCTTCTGTAAAACTCGCTCTAAGAGGACATCCTGAGGATATTTTTAAGTCAGTGGATATGATAGTTGTAAGTCCTGGGGTCCCACTTGATATCAAGCCTCTTGTATCTGCAAAGGCAAGAGGGATAAAAATAATTGGAGAACTTGAGCTGGCGTATCAAATA
>MHDW01000134.1:0-219 GCA_001803645.1 Nitrospirae bacterium GWC2_42_7
TGGCTGCTGCTGCAAAGATCGGGCTAAGAAGCATGCCGGTAAAAGGATACAGTACTCCTGCCGCAATAGGCACACCGAAAGAGTTATAGGCAAAGGCCCAGAACAGGTTCTGTTTGATGTTACGCATCGTAGCTCTGCTCAACTTCCTCGCCCTTATGATCCCGCGCAAGTCACCTTTTACAAGAGTAACCCCTGCGCTCTGCATCGCCACATCAGTTC
>MHDW01000134.1:259-5066 GCA_001803645.1 Nitrospirae bacterium GWC2_42_7
TTTCCCTCAGCCTGGAGTTTCTTGACGATCTCTGCCTTCTGGTCAGGTAGTATCTCGGCGATCACCTCATCAATGCCGAGTTTCTTTCCAACAGCTTCAGCTGTTGTCTTACTGTCACCTGTGAGCATAACTACCCTGATCCCTTCTTTATGAAGACTTTCTATCGCCTCGGCTGTTGTTGCCTTGATCGGATCTGCAACACCAAGAAGCCCGGCAGCCTTTCCGTCCACAGCAACGAACATGGCGGTCTGTCCCTCTTTTCGCATGGACTCTGCCTTGTCCGGAAGTTCACCGGGTGCGATTCCCAGTTCATCAAGAAGCTTGCGGTTTCCAAGTGCTATCTTTTTGCCGTTGATAATACCTGTTACACCGCGCCCGGTGAGCGATTCAAAGGACTCGACCTTTGAAGTGGAGATATCCTTTTCTTTCGCACCAGCCACTATCGCTGCAGCCAGAGGATGCTCGCTTCCCATCTCGATGCTTGCAGCAAGATGAAGCAGTGTCTTTTCGTCGAAACCTTCAGCAGTCACCACCTTTACCAGTTTTGGTTTTCCCTCAGTGAGCGTGCCGGTCTTGTCAGTGACAAGGGTATCAACAGCCTTCATCACCTCGATAGCTTCTGCGTTCTTAAAGAGCACACCGCCTGTTGCTCCCTTGCCCATCGCAACCATGATAGACATCGGAGTTGCGAGACCGAGTGCGCAGGGACAGGCAATGATCAGCACTGCAACCGCATTTACAAGAGCATAAGCCATGCGAGGTTCAGGCCCGAACCAGGCCCAGACCACAAAGGTGAGTACCGCAATGCTCACCACTATCTGGACAAAATATCCGGCAACACTGTCTGCAAGCTTCTGAATTGGTGCACGGCTTCTTTGTGCCTCTGCAACCATATTGACTATCTGGGAAAGCAGTGTTTCAGCTCCGACCTTTTCTGCCTTCATTATCATTGTGCCGGTGCCATTCACTGTTGCGCCGATAACCGGGTCCCCCGACTGCTTCGACACTGGGATAGGTTCACCGGATATCATTGATTCATCCACACTGCTTGATCCTTCAGTGACAGTGCCGTCAACCGGAATTTTTTCACCCGGCCTCACACGGAGAAGATCGCCTGTCTGGATATGTTCAAGAGGAACATCCTCTTCATTGCCATCTTTTATCCTGCGCGCTGTCTTAGGCGCCAGACCCAGAAGGGCTTTGATAGCAGCGCCAGTCCGTGTCCTGGCCCTCAGTTCCATCACCTGGCCGAGCAGCACAAGAGTGACAATGACCGCTGCGGCCTCAAAATACAGCCCCACCTCACCGCTTTCACCACGAAACGACTTCGGGAAAAGACCTGGGAACAGAGCAGCCACAAGGCTATACAGATAGGCAACACCAACACCAAGGCCGATAAGAGTAAACATATTAGGATTCCAGGTGACAACCGACTGCCAACCTCTGACAAAAAAAGGCCAGGCTCCCCATAGGACCACCGGTGTTGCGAGAATAAGTTCGATCCACTTACGTATTCCATGGGGCAGAATGTCCAGTATCTGTGACAGGCCCGGGACCATTCCGCCCATGGTCAGTATGACAAGGGGAATTGTCAGTACCACGCTTATCTTAAACCTCCGAGTCATGTCGATGAGCTCGGGATTTTCCTCTTCTTCTGCGCTGATCGTTTTCGGTTCAAGGGCCATTCCACATTTCGGGCAGGAGCCCGGAACATCCTGAATAATTTCCGGATGCATCGGGCAGGTCCACTCAGTTTTGGCCAAGCCAATAAAAGGAGCAACAGGCTCAAGCGCCATTCCGCATTTAGGACAAGAGCCGGGGCCTTCCTGCCTGACTTCAGGATGCATGGTACAAGTGAAAATAGCCTCTTTTTTTGAAGTCTTCTTTTCTTCTTCTGCTGTTGGTTTTTTATCTAAGAAGGACGTGGGATCTTGTATAAACCTATTCTTGCATGATTCCGAGCAGAAGAAATAGGTTTCTCCTTTATAGTCAGCCTTACCCGCTGCCTTATTATCTTCTATCTGCATTCCACATACAGGGTCTTTAACTTTCATTCTTTACCTCCCGATAATAAGAACTATTCTTAATTCTTATCCCTGCATTTTCTCTTTAGTTCTTATTTTTATCACAGAGTCTGCCGGATAAACCGCGATAAGGCCGTCGCCTGCAAGGCCTGTATGAGCATATTCAAGGATTGCATTCTCAGCCTCATTAGCTTTTTCGTCAGGAACGATGATCTCAATTCTGTCATGAATGGAATAAGGTTTATTAAACTGAACCTGTTCCCCTATCCCTTTGATCTCTGAGATAGTCAGGCCCCTGATACCGATATCCTGAAGTGATCTCACAACTCTCTCGAGAGAGATTGTCCGTATTATTGCCGCCACCATCTTCATAAAAACTCCTATACCTAGTGAAAAGGGCGAAAACCTTCTAACAGAGGTTATTCTTTTTTCAGGTCATCCTTCATCTTCTCGAATTCGTCCTTTGTTATCTCTCCTTTTGCATATCTTTTTTTGAGGATTTCGACAGGTGTGGTATCTTTTTCTTCTTTCTTGACACCGCCTGCAAGCGACTTAACAATATAAGCAATTCCAAGGATAACCAATCCCCAGAAGATGATCATAATCAACCACCCAAAACCCATACCCCAGCCGTAACCCATGCCCCATCCATGATCGCCCCAATGCATTGCATTCACCTCACTTCCGTTTATGCTTTTAAGCCTGATCGTCCTGTTCAGTTCAGCAGGACGAATGACATTTGCATGATACTGCTTTTTTCTTCGTCACTTTCTTTATACTCATAAGCTCACCTCCTTCTCATGTTTTCGTTCAAATAATAATCCCTATTCGATCAGTTTATACCCCAACTTCTCAATGTTATCTTTTGTTATCTTCAAAAGTGCTTCTGCTGTTACCTTTAAATCATCAAAAGTAATCGCAATTTTGCCATCCTCTACGTCAATGGACTCAACACCCTCCATATTACCGATAAACCTTCTCAAGGCAAGGGAGCATTCTTCACAAAAACTCTTTTCGATTTTAACTGTGAACTTTTCCATTAGACATTACCTCCAGCCTATATAAAGTTACCTCCGCACCAGAAGCACGGGAATTCTTGAATCTTTATGTATTACGCCCATGGTAACACTGCCAAGAACTACTGCTTTTAAAGCGCTTTTTCCATGAGAGCCCATAACGATAAGATCTGCTTTGGATTTTTCGGCCTCTTTTATGATCTCCTCGACGGGATATCCTGTTTTTATAAGGGTTTTTACCAGGACATTACTTTTCTTGCACAATTTTTCAATCTCTTTGGTATAAGCTTCCGCAGCCTGCATTAGATAACCTTCAAGTGTGTCTATTAAATGAGTGGGTGATGCAATAGCAGGCATTGACTGGTTTACCATAAATCGTTTATCGATCACGCTTAACAACAGTATCTTGGCGCCCGTCTCTTTAGCGAGTTTGACCGCATATTTCGCTGCTTTTTGGGCTACAGGGGAACCGTCAGTCGGCACAAGTATTTTTGAAAACATATATCCTCCTTCTTTATGAAATTATTATGTCTTCTATCCTAATCTCTGTATACCTTCTGTATTAATCCTACTATATTTAAATCATCTCACTTTTTTCCCTCTTAGACAAGAGGTAACAGATAATTCACCTGCTTTGGTCTAACATAATAACGTCTCGGATTTTGTTTTTTCCGGTTACGAAGCACCCCTTATAACAAACAGCTTCAGAACATTTTAAAACCTTGTGAAGATTACATATAGGAATTAGCATTACCTGACAAATTCCCTTTTTTAAGCATAATGGTATTTAGTCCGTAATATCAGCGAATGTCACACGATCCAGTGCGTTACTGAAAAATGAATTATTAAATTTTCTTAATTTAAAAGTTGCTGCTGATATGCTAATATTTCGTTCACAACTCAGAAAATGCCAGGAGGGTATAATATGATTGTTATTTTGAAAATATCAGTCGTGCTTGGTATATATCATTTAAAGGACTTTATTTGATCTATGTACAGAATTATTGAGCTGTCACTCTTATCCAATAGGCTCCGTCTTATAGTTATCTTTATCGTTATCTTATCTCTCCATGGATGTGCTATAACCAGAAGCGTTAATGTGAAATACCGGTCCATTACAAAACATCTGGAAGAAAATATCGAACGTAATGAGTTTTTAGTTGCTAAAGGAGATGATGTCATTGGCAGGTTGGCATTGATCCGTCTTGAAAAAGGGGATACGCTACCTGATATTGCAAGGCACTTCAGCGTGGGAATCAATGCTCTCAGTGCAGCTAATCCAGGAGTAGATACATGGGTGCCTGAGGCCGGAGAACGTATCATGCTGCCTCTGAGTTTTATCCTCCCGGACGCGCCCAGAAAAGGCATTGTGATCAACTTAGCCGCAATGAGGCTTTTTCAATTTAAAGGAGATAGCGGATCACTGTCGGTGTTGACCTACCCGGTTGGTGTCGGTACCGAAGAACGGCCCACGCCCACGGGTCAAATGTATGTACAGCGAAAGACAATCCGGCCGACATGGCATGTGCCTGCCTCAATTGCTAATGATCATCTAAAAAAAGGAGATCCCCTGCCTGCTGCAGTTCAGCCGGGACCTGAAAATCCCTTGGGAGAATACGCGCTATACTTAAGCGAGCCGAGTTATTTGGTCCATGGCACTAATAAACCGGCCAGCATTGGTCTTAGGGCAACCAATGGCTGCATAAGAATCTATCCCGAAGACATTAAAAAACTCTATAACAACACTCCGGTCAAAACACCTGTATA
>MHDW01000134.1:5080-6184 GCA_001803645.1 Nitrospirae bacterium GWC2_42_7
CATATCTCATAGGTCAATCCAATGGAGTAGTTTATATGGAAGTTCATCTGCCTCCGGAAAACTTGGACGCTGATGAGTTTGATAAGATATATGCAAAATTAAGAAATATTGAGAAGGGATCGGGGCGCACTCTTGACTGGAGCAAAGTCAAGAAAGCATTGGCTGAGACCCGGGGAATCCCAGTGCCTATATTTGAGATCGGACAAGGAAAAGGGATTGCGGAAACCATAGAAGTCAAACACCCTGACGAATTATATGGAAAACCGGAAGTGACTGAGCTTAAAACAGATGATTGGTCAGTTTTGGCTGCTGATATTCGTGACGAGATTGATGCTGTAAGGCTTGCTGCCATTATCAACCACCAGGGCCCGCAGATCCCGGCAAGGGTGTTATCAAAGAACAATAACTACCAGGTTGTCGCAGGCCCTTTCAATAATATCGGAGAGGCTAAAAATGTGATCAAACGCTTAAAAATTGATCTGGAAATAGATGCTATATTGATCGAACCTGTCAAGAAAAAATATTGAAGAGAAAGGAGGTGATTAAACGATGAAAAAGAGTCTTTTGGTGATCTCAATGATGTTTGTTCTTGCTATTACTGTGGTAGGTTGTGCAACAAAAGGTGACCTCGAAAAAGTTCAGTCTCAGCAAATGCTGACTGGTGCAAAAGCTGATCAGGCAGCACAGGATGCGCAGGATGCCAAGGCAGCAGCTGATGCAGCCACGTTAAAGGCAGAAGCTGCGGCGACCCGCGCTGAAAATGCTTTAAAGATGGCAGAAGAAAGGGAGAGGATCGCAGAGGAAAAGGAAAAGATAGCAGAGGAAAAGGCGAAGAAAGCTGACGAAATGTTCCAGAAATCAATGAAAAAGTAAGCCGCTTTTATGTGGAACTCTTGACTGTAACTATAGTTCTCAGGAAGGAAGTGGCAGTGTTGTAAGCCCCTGCCACTTCCTTATGCTTACTTTGTTCAAGTCTGTATCGGTCCATGCAGCATTTCAAACTGAAAAAAGCATTTGAAAAGAAATAATGAATAGAAACATGTCATTGCGAGTATTTCAACCCCTGAAACGGAGGGGAATCTTTCTACAAGAAACTTGTCCTCT
>MHDW01000134.1:6242-6556 GCA_001803645.1 Nitrospirae bacterium GWC2_42_7
CTACAAGAAACTTGTCCTCTGAATGGGTGGGTGATATGCTAAGCGGTGGGAGTTTCTTAGGAGGAGCGGAACGACGCGGCAATCTCAGCCTTTAACGACGAGATTGCTTCACTTCGTTCGCAATGGCAGCCTCGAACTGCTGTTTTTAGTTTCAAACGGTAATAATGAAAACTTTGCAGAATTTAACTTATAATGAGAAAAAGGAATGGTTCTTCAGCCATCAAACATATTATTAGCGAACACAAAGGCGTATATGGATAAAAAGCAAAGCAGGATATGTGGGCATTTATATTTTTTCTTTGTCTGCATCATAA
>MHDW01000134.1:6619-6864 GCA_001803645.1 Nitrospirae bacterium GWC2_42_7
TTTTCAACCAGGGAAACTACAATGCCTCTCTGAGCAAATATCAGCAGATCATTGATAAATATCCCAAGGCAGGAGACAGGGTCCTCTTCGAGATGGGTATTGTTTATGCGTATCCGGGGAATGAGCAAAAAGATTATCAGAGATCTCTGGAATGTTTTCAGAAACTATTGAAGGATTATCCTGAGAGTCAGTACAGAAAAGACAGTGAGATGATGATTTTTCAGATCAATAATGTCATTAACAAA
>MHDW01000135.1:0-3979 GCA_001803645.1 Nitrospirae bacterium GWC2_42_7
CTCTTGTTTAAGCATCTTGAGTATTGTTTCTGCAAGCCCTTCACTGATCTTAAGTGCAATATTTCCAATGAAACCATCGCATACCACGACGTCGGCCTTGCCGGTGAAAATATCTTTTCCCTCCATGTTCCCTATAAAATTAAGCTTTGTTTTCTTGAGAAGCTTAAAAGTCTCTTTTGTAAGCTCGTTCCCTTTTGTATCTTCTTCTCCGATGCTCAGAAGAGCAACATTTGGCACCGGCCTTCCAAGTATCAGCCTGCAGTATGTATTGCCCATAATAGCAAACTGCAGAAGGTGCTCGGGCTTGCAGTCAACATTAGCCCCAACATCAAGAAGTATGAAAGTATCTTTGAGATTAGGCATCTGGGTGGCAATAGCCGGCCTGAGAACACCTTTTGATTTTCCAAGTAAAAGCAAGGAAGTTGCCATTACAACACCGGAATGCCCGGCGCTGACGAAAGCGTCAGCCTTACCTGTTTTTACAAGCTCGACCCCGATCTTTATGGAAGAGTCTTTTTTCTTTCTGATAGCAACGGTAGGTGACTCATGCATCTCAACGACCTGAGAGGCATGTTTTATGGAAATGCGGTCCGGGGAATACTTCTTATTTTTTAACTCATTCCTGATTACTGCTTCATCACCGACAAGAATTACGTTGATGTCATTGCATCCATTTACAGTTTCGATCGCGCCTTCGATGTTTACAGACGGAGCGTAATCTCCTCCCATAGCGTCAAGAGCGACCTTCATATTTATTTTTCGACTACTTCAAGTACCTTGTTGCCGTTGTATGAACCGCAGCTGCCGCAGGCCCTGTGAGGCAATTTCATTTCTTTGCATTCAGGACACTGGCCGATAGTCGGTGTCTGCCCTTTCCAGTTGGCCCTTCTCTTGTCTCTTCTTGATCTTGAATGTCTGTGTGTTGGATTTGCCAATTTCTTACTCCTTTCGTTTTTCTAATAAATTCTTCAGGACCTCAAGCCTCGGGTCTATGCTTTTTTGTACGCATGAACATTTTCCAACGTTCAGGTCTGTTCCGCATACCGGGCAGAGTCCTTTGCAATTTTCATCGCATAAAGGCTTCATCTGTACATTCAGAAGTATCTGCTCTTTGAGAATATCCTGCAGATCTATCTCATTTCCGGAAAAAAAGCCCGTATCCATCTGGTCGCCTTTTAATTCATGGCTTTCAACAAGCATATCCTTCAGAGGATGATAAACAACATTCATCGGGATATCCATGTTATTCCTGAAATCTTTCAGGCATCTGCTGCATTGAACCTCAGCAACAGTTGTTATTATTCCGCTAATGATAATTTCCTGACCCATCCTTTGTAGTTCAAGATGCGCCTCAACAGGAGATGACAAAGAAACATCTTCTAAGTTGAAATTCTCTTCTAAATCTACAATGAGGCCTTCGTCAGTAATATTTTCAATTAAAATCTTCATTAGAAAAAACCGGAAAATAAGGTTATTGATTATAAAGATTATTTCAAAAATATGTCAAGAAAATGAGTAATCTAATGAAAAGCTGTTGCTTTATCTTTAAGATCTAAAACCCCATAATATATACAAAAATCATATCTTTTCATATACAATAAAACTCTAAATAATGAAGATAGCAATAATTCGAAGAAGATATACATTCCATGGCGGGGCTGAGGGGTTTTCTCAGGAGCTGATAAAACAGCTTTCTCTGGCAGGCAATGAGATCCACATATATGCTATTGAATGGGAAAATGTTGAAGCAAAAAACGTTTATTTTCATAAGGTTCCGGCTATAACTTTCAATTCTTTTTTGAGAGACCTTACATTTGCTGTCTTTTCGTCATTTATTCTCAAGAAACATAGAAAAAGGTACGATATAATCCAGAGCCATGACAAAACTCTATATCAGGATATATACCGCGCCGGAGACGGATGTCATATAGAGTGGCTTAAACAGAGGTGGAAGAGAATTGGCATTGCCGGGAAATTATCCATTCTGCTTAATCCTTATCACTGGCTTATCTTAAAGCTTGAGCAGAAGATATTCAGACAACACAGATTCAAGAAGATCATTGCTATTTCAGAGATGGTCAAAAGAAATATCATTGATAACTATGAGGTTTCTCCTGATGATATAAAAGTGATATATAACGGCGTTGACGCAGACAGGTTTCATCCTGATAACATCAATAAATACAGAGACGAAACAAGAAAGCAATTTGGTTTGACAGAGAATGATTTTGTAGTACTTTTTGTTGGGTCGGGTTTTGAAAGAAAAGGGGTGGGACATCTTATAAAAGCTGTTAGATCAATATCAGAGCCTGTTGCTGTACTGATAGTCGGCAAAGGTTCAGAAAATAAGCTTAAAGAAATGGTCGGGCATCAGAAGGTTATCTTCTGCGGGCCACAGAAAAATATCGAAAGATTTTATGCAGCTGCTGATATTTTTGTGTTCCCGACGATATATGAACCTTTTGGAAATGTACATCTTGAGGCGTTGGCAAGCGGACTGCCTGTAATAACAACGAAGAACAGCGGAGCTGCAGAGATAATAGAGGATGGAAAGAACGGTTTTGTGGTTGATGTTCCTGAAGACTTTAAAGCCATTGCAGAAAAGATAAAATTCTTCCTTGATGGTGATAAGCTGAGATCAGCAGGAGAAAATGCTCGAAGGACGGCGGAGAAGTTCACTTTTCAAAAACATATTGAAAAAATAATGTCCTTTTACAAGGATATAATTGCTCAGCAATAATAAGGAGATGTAATTGGATCAGGTATCTGTCGGCATAATAACCAAAGATGAAGAAAGAAATATAGAAGATGCGCTGAAGAGCGTTGCCGGAGCCAACGAAATAATTATAGTTGATTCATTCAGCAAAGACAGAACTGTCGAGATCTGCAGGAAATATACCGACAAAATATATCAGCATGAATGGGATGGATATTCACGGCAGAAGCAGAAGACGGTTGATTATTCAAAAAGTCCCTGGGTTTTAATACTCGATGCAGATGAAAGACTGACTCCGGAACTCAGAAACGAGATGGAACAAACAATTAAAGAAACTGATTGCAACGGTTTTTATATTCCGAGAAAAAACTATTTTCTTGGCAGATGGATAAGGCACAGCGGCTGGTGGCCTGATTATACCCTGAGACTCTTTAGAAAGGACAAAGCATCATTCGAAGAACGCGAGGTGCATGAAAAGGTTGTTTTAGAGGGAAAGGCCGGTTATCTGAAAAACCCGATGGAGCATTATACTTACAGAAGCATTTCTGATTTTATAAAGAAGATGGAGAACTATTCGAATCTGGCATCTATTGAGATTAGACGGAGATCAGGAAGGGCAGGATTATACTCTGTTACAGTAAGGCCTCTTGCAACTTTTATTAAGATGTTTTTTTTGAGGCTCGGTTTTCTTGATGGCGCTCACGGACTGATACTTGCGGCGCTATACAGTTATTACACCTTCCTGAAGTATGCAAAAACATGGGAAGTACAGAATTAGACAATAGTATTCATAACCCGGTTGTGGATTTCTCAGATACAAATAAAAATTTCTTGAAATCCATAGCTTGTGAAGATTTAAAATCACTATGTTCCAAGTATTGTATCATTTTCTGAAATGTTGGATCTTATACATTCAAGCAATTTTTATTTGCATCCGAGAAATATGTGAATTATGCGAACTGGGTGGTGTGTATGAATATCGGACAAAATAATGCCGCTCAAATACTATGTCCTTTCTGCAATCAGGAAAAATAAGAGATTCAGGCAATTTTAGGCTTTAAAGTTGGGTGTTTTTTTGTATAATACCAGATATTATTGATTCAGGTTGAGGAGGAAATGTGCATATAGGAGTTATCGGAACAGGCTATGTCGGGCTTGTCACAGGTGTATGTTTTGCAGAGTTCGGTGTTTTTGTTACATGCATTGATAAGGACGAAAAGAAGATCAAGTCTCTAAGAAAGGGTGAGATCCCTTTTTATGAAC
>MHDW01000135.1:4012-8748 GCA_001803645.1 Nitrospirae bacterium GWC2_42_7
GTAATTTTTGTGGCGGTTGGAACCCCGCCGCGCGGTGACGGGTCTGCTGACATGAGATATGTTGAAGAAGTGGCCTCAGAGATAGCCGGGATCATTAAGGGCTATAAGGTTATAGTGACGAAAAGCACTGTGCCTGTCGGAACCGGCGCAAGACTGAGGGAGATAATATCCAAGAAATTAAAAGAGCAGGTTGATTTCGATATAGTCTCGAACCCTGAATTTCTGAGAGAAGGCTCTGCTATTGAGGACTTTATGAGGCCGAACAGGGTCATTATAGGCTCAAGAAGCCAGCAGGCAGTGGCAATACTGAAAGACCTCTACAGGCCGCTTTATTTAATTGAGACTCCTTTTGTGATAACAAATATCGAAACAGCAGAGCTCATAAAATATGCAGCAAATTCCTTCCTTGCGGTAAAGATATCATTTATCAATGAGATGTCTAATTTATGCGAGAAGGTAGGTGCTGATGTGCATATGGTTGCAAAGGGCATGGGGCTTGACCACAGGATAGGACCTAAGTTCCTGCATCCCGGCCCCGGATACGGAGGCTCCTGTTTTCCTAAGGACACCCGCGCCCTTCTTACGATCGCACGGAATAATAATGCAGAACTTGGCATAGTGAGGTCAGCAGAAGAGGCCAACGACAAACAAAAGAAGATCATGATAGAAAAAATAAGGAAAGGGCTCGGAGAAATAAAGGGGAAGACAATAGCAGTGCTGGGGCTTTCTTTCAAACCGAACACTAATGATATGCGTGAAGCGCCCTCTATATATCTCATCGAGAATTTGCTAAAGGAAAAGGCTAAGATAAAAGCCTTTGATCCTATTGCAATAGAGGATGCCAAGGGGGTATTTGGAAAAAACATCAAATATGCAAAAGATGCATATGATTGTGTAAAAGATGCTGATGCTGTGGTTATAGTTACTGAGTGGAATGAATTCAGGAACCTCGAGATGGACAAGATAAAAACATTGCTGAGAGCTCCATATTTCTTTGACCTCAGAAATATCTATGAGCCTGATAAAATGAAAAAACTCGGGTTTAAATATTTCAGTGTTGGAAGAGGATAAAAATATCAGATAAATAAGGTAAAGGTTGAGAAAGGGCAAAAAACTTCATCCTTATTCTTTTAACCTTTACCTTTGCCTTAACCTTGTTTTGTTTATCGGGCGATTAGCTCAGCGGGAGAGCACTCCCTTCACACGGGAGGGGTCACTGGTTCGATCCCAGTATCGCCCACCATTCTAAAAAACAGGTTGTTCTATATAGCTTCCTCTGATTCTTCGTATGTAGCCATTTTTATACATTCATGGATAGCATCTTCAATTGAAAGCTGCTCTTGCTTATAGCTGTTCATCTCATTGATCATTCTTTCCAAAAATATTATTTCTTTGTTTGTCAGCGTGATTGATATCTGCATTCAGCCTCCGTTATGGTTCAGTCTCATCCCGTCAGAGAAAAATCTCTGGCGAGGTTCACTTATCATAATAGACAAAAATAATATCCAATGACAAGGACACTTTAATTTAGATTGTATGTTACAGGTATCATGAGCTGTGCTTCGACAGGAGGCTTTGGAAATGGCGAGGTTTTTTTGACTATTTCTATAGTGTTCTTGTCCAGCAGCTCGAACCCTGACCCTTCAGTTATCTTTATATCTTTTACATTCCCGTCAGTGCTTATCACAAATGAAACAACAACCTTTCCTGTCCATCCCATTCTTCTTGCAATGTTCGGATATATTAATTTCTTCTGGATCAAGTCCCTTATATAGTTAAAATGTTCTTTTAAATATATTTGTTTTACAGACTCAATTGAATTGCCGGTTGAAGCAGGCTCAACTTTAACTTTAACAGCCTCTTTTACTGAAGATGAGCTGTTGTTTATACTCTGTGTTTCTGAATAGCGCTGCTCTTTTATCTCCTGCGAGGCTATTGGCGCTGGAACAGGCGCCTGATTTTCAGATATTGAAGGAGACACTGCGGCTGATGAATGCTTCGGTTCTGTTTGCTGTACGCTCTTGATTTTTTCCTGTTTTATCAGCCTTGAGACTGTTTCCTGACTTTTATTTGAAGTGTCAGCTGTGTTTTCCATTCTGAAATCTATCTGCATTACTGTGTTTGCAGGAATAGAATTGTTTATGCTGATAATAGTAATTATTGCGAGCAAATGAACTAATACAGAGATTTGTATCCCTTTATGAAGATGATCTGTTTTCTGGATGCTATTCAATTGTCAGCCTCAGGTTTAGTTGTTTTTAATTTGCTGTACATTAATACCAGCAGTATTCCAATGCCTGCGCCGGCACACCCAAAACATGATGTGCAGGTGCTGCCTGAGCATTTTGAGAGAGACAGAAGTCCTGCCATACTGCTTGATGCACCAAGGGCTGTAGAGACGAATTTAGCCTGTATGTTTATCATAGTTTATTGCCTCCTTTGCACATACTTTTTCACATTCTCTGCAGGGCATACAGGAGAGCTGGTCTATTGCCGCCTTTTTTTCCTTCACTTCTATCGACCAGGTGGGACATACTTTTGCACATGCGTTGCAGCCATTGCATTTTTCGCTGTCAATGGACATCCTCTTGCCAAACTTCAGCCCGAGTCTGTTCGAGATCGCATCCAGCGCGCCTATAGGGCAGAGAAGATTGCAGTACGCCCTTCCTCCCTTGGCAATAAAACCCAAACCAACTACAAGTCCGAGATTTATCAGGCCTGCGCTCCTTATAAAATAGGACATGTCAGATGGCATGAATGCAGCGCCGAAGATCCTTGGTACAGTAGCGAAATTGCAGTAATTGCAGCAGAGACTGCCGATCCCGACAGCAGAGGCTATGAAATAGACCGCAAGATAACCGTACCTGAAGGAAGGTGCAGGGACTGATGAATAATTGATCTTCAGGAATTTCGGGAGAAGTCTACTGCCTCCTTCCATGGTACTGCCGACGGGACAAAGATGGCTGCACCAGTATCTTCCGAAGAAGAAGGTGCTTCCGAGTATTCCGAATACAAGGGCTACTCCCATATAACTCCGCAGGAATCCGAGCAGGTATGCGCTGATGGTCATGCCTTTTCTCCAGACAAAGAACATCCTTGGGCACCAGGACCCGCAGAAGTTGCTGTCTGCTGTGAACTGAAAAAAAAGCGACAATGGCGGCAGGAAGATTAGGGCTGCAATAAGCATGAACCAGAATCTTTTTCTGACAAAAATACTTTTTTTAGTGATGTTGTTCGCCGGCATCTTTTGTCTCCCCCTTTCCTTTGAATATCAGTGGCACGCGCAATACAGCTTTTTCTGTTTTGGTGTCATAGAAAGCGAGTGTGTAGTTTCCCCTGACATTTTCTCTTCCTTTGTATTGCTGCGGATTCTTCATGAACGTCGCTCTGCATCCGTCAGAGCAGAAGAAATAATCTTTGCCATCCATGTGTTCTTTTGTAAATTCGTTTTGGTATGTCATATTGCAGACAGGGTCCAAAACAGGAGGTTTTATGACCACCCAAAGTGCAAGCCTGTCTTTTGGCCTCAGGTCATAAAGGACATTGTCTTTGAACTTCGGCTGCCTGCGGATTTTGAGATCTATAACCGGATCAGATGAATATATCTTGTAGTCCAACTCAGGATCTCCTTCGAGCACTACGCGTGCATCACCACGGTAGGGTGGTATGACTGTTGCTGTTGCAATAAGCGTATAAGTGTCTTTTCCACTTTCGAGTGTTGAAGCATGTCTCGCTTCGCCGCCTTTTGCTTTTATGAGACCTATGGAGTGGGCTGAGTCAGTCCATCGATAGGTAGCGGCCAAAAGCGAGATACAGACCGCAAATAAAAAGAACATTATTTTTTTAGTCATTAAATTCTCCTAAAATTTGTAGGTTATCCTTGCCATCATGCTGAATGGTGCGCCCGGACGGTATAGGTAAGGATCTTTTTTCGCTAAAGCTTTGGCTGTATCTTTTGTCGCTTCCATCGCATAACGTTTATCGAAGATGTTGTAGGCATCGAGTGTGATATCAAGGTTCTTCTTTTCATATCCTATGAGAGCGTTTGTCAGGAATTTGTAACCTTCATATTTTTCAGTGTTCGCATTATCCATAAAATACTCGCCCCATGTATTCGTATCGACTTTGAACTTGAGGCCTGAAGAGTGTTTGTAATAAACGAAGAGGTTATACTGGTTTTTCGGGATATAGGGGAAACTATTCCCGTTCCTGTTATAATCTACTCCTTTTATCCACTCTATGTACTCTTTGAATTTAAAATCACTGTATGTATAGGCACCCCCTGCAAAGAGTCCTTTGATGATTTGTAATTTACCGGTGAGTTCTATGCCTTTTTTCTTTGATTCCCCTGCATTGCTATAGGAAGATTCACCATCGGCTATGGTCTGGACGATCTCGTCTTTAACATTCATATAGAAGAGGGAGAGGTCGATGCTGTGGCCTCCTGCAAACCTTGCTTTCATTCCTGTCTCATAGTTGTAGACAGTCAGTGGTTTCAGATCCGGATTGGTGCTCATCTCTGATGATTGCGGTGTCTGGAATCCGGTCGATATATTCCCGTAGACATTTACAATATCATTCAGGATATAAACGATACCGAGCCTTGGGCTGATGGAGTCAAAGGTTTTCTCTGTTTTAATGGTTTCAACGTTATTGACATATTGGCTTGTGGTGTAATTGTATTCCCAATATTGCTTGGTATTGATATCAAAGGCAACCTGGTCGTAGCGCACTCC
>MHDW01000136.1:0-4666 GCA_001803645.1 Nitrospirae bacterium GWC2_42_7
TAAAGAGTAGACGGTTCAGTTAAATTCCCTGCGCTGTCCCTCAGCCTTTTTCCCAGGGTATTTGAAAGTATCCCTTCATCAGTCGCAACCCATTTTATGCCGTGTTTCGAAGCAATTCTCAAAACATCTTCGCTGACAGAACCCTCTGACGGCCACATGCCAACAGGCCTGTATTGAAAAACCTTCTCAAAATAATCAATGCCCATGGATATCTGCTTTTCAGCATCTTCCGGATGTAAAAACCTCTGTCTCGGCAATCTCACATTCGGCATCCCAACCCTCGCAATGTCAGTATTGCATAAAAGAGGCAGGATGGGATGATAGAACGGGCTGAAGGAAAGCTCGACTTGTCCGCTCCCTGCCATATCTTTGTATGCAGGTATTATTTTGTTCAGGATCCGGTGCTGCTTTTCGAGAACAACCGCCTTGTCTTCTTCAGTGTAATTTCTGCCCTTTTCAGAAAGCATCTTCAGATCAGGGTCATTTGATCTGAACAAGGGATCTATCCAGCAGAGGTTGAAAAAAACCTGCAGATCCAAAAAATCACTTTCCGTGAAGTACTTAATGGAGCGAACAAGATCGCTTTTTATCAAACGCGGTCCTCGTTTTACAAGAAGTTCATAGTATCTGGGGAACGGTTTGATCATATTATCCCAGTTTGCCAAGAAGAAATTTTCAAGTATGAATACTTTCTCCCCCTCTTCAAGTTCCGATGCGCGCTTCCTGCTTGTTTCGAGATATATGTCCCTGGCTTTGTTCTCTGAATAATCAACGAGCTGTTCTAAAAGAGACGGCACAAGATTGAAATTCTGCCTGATCTGAGGAAAATCCCGTAATATCTCGAGCATATCAAGATAATCCTTTGTCCCGTGAAGGCGCACCCACGGAAGTCTGTAAATACCTGAGAAAGGATCTTTGTAATAAGGCTGGTGCATATGCCAGACAAAAGAAATGTACAGCGGATTATTTGTCATACTGGAAAATATACTCGTCAGGCTTTGCTAATCCGTACTCTTCCCTCGCTAATTTCTCTCTGTAAAAAGGGTCTTCTTTAAGCAGATCTATCTGGTTTTTCAGTTGTTCGTTCTGCTTATTTATGTCTGTTATCTGTTTCTCAATATCAGCTTTAGTCCTGTTGAGTTCAGCAAATCTGACCAACCCCATATCACCAAAGACCAGATTTATGGACAAGTATATAAAGCACAGAACTACAAAAGTCAGGAAAATCAGCCTTCTTTTTTTCATTTCGGCTTTGACCTGATTCTTTAACAGATTATTCGAACTCATTATCTCAGATTATAAAACGATCTCCTTCCTTTATAAACTGAAGTACCCGAGAGTTCTTCTTCTATCACAAGAAGTCTGTTGTATTTTGCGATGCGCTCACTCCTTGCGAGAGAACCTGTTTTAATAAAACCTGTATTGCATGCAACAGCAAGGTCTGCTATTGTGGTATCCTCTGTCTCTCCAGACCTGTGAGAAATTACAGCAGTATAACCTGCGGTCTTTGCCATCTCTATGGCATCAAGAGTCTCTGTAATAGTGCCTATCTGGTTGAGTTTTATAAGTATGGAGTTTGCAATATTTTTCTCAATACCCTTTTTCAGTATCTTCGTGTTTGTAACAAAAATATCATCGCCTACGATCTGGACTCTCTTGCCCAGCGCTGACGTCATCGCAGCCCAGCCTGTCCAGTCGTTCTCTGAAAGCCCGTCTTCTATGGAAAGCACCGGGTATTTTGATACTATTTTCTCGTAGTATTTTATCAGTTCCTTATACGTGACTTTTTTCCCTTCAAATTCATAAAAGCCTTTTTTGTGAAACTCAGAAGCAGCAACGTCAAGCGCAATAAAAATGTCTTTGCCGGGCTGATAACCTGATTCTTTGACAGCCTGCATGATAAGTGTTATGGCTTCTTCATTGCTCTTGAGATTCGGGGCAAATCCACCCTCATCTCCAACTGCGGTATTAAGTCCTTTGTTTTTCAATAGCTTCTTCAGAGTATGAAAAATTTCAGAACCTGCCCTTAGAGCCGAGGAAAAATCAGGTAGCCCTGCCGGCATTATCATAAACTCCTGAATATCAAGGTTGTTGTCAGCATGAGCGCCGCCGTTGAGGATATTCATCATCGGAACAGGCAGCACCTTTGCGTTGCATCCTCCGATATATCTGTATAAAGGCATCCCTGCTTCAATTGCAGAAGCCTTGCATACTGCCATTGAAACCCCGAGCATTGCGTTCGCACCGAGTTTTCTTTTGTTCTCTGTCCCATCAAGTTCTATAAGGAGATCATCGATGTAGGCCTGGTCTGAAGAATTAAGCCCGCGGATCCTTGGCGCTATCTCCTCGAATATATTCCTTACGGCTTTTTGAACTCCCTTGCCATGAAACCTCTTGCCCCCGTCTCTGAGTTCGAGTGCTTCTCTTGTACCGGTTGAAGCGCCTGAAGGGACAGCAGCCCTGCCGACAACACCACTGTCAAGATAAGCATCAACCTCAACAGTAGGAGTGCCTCTTGAATCAAGTATTTCCCTGGCAATTACATCAATTATCTCTCCCATCTGTGCCTCCTTTTAGAATCAAGATGTTTTATTTTCACCTGAAAATACCCCTCACCCTAACCCTCTCCCCCAAGGGGCGAGGGGACTCCATATATTCCCCACCCTTGAGGGCCTATGGCTCGGAGCCAACGGCTCATAGAGGAGGGGATGAAGGTGAGGGTGTCATTTTTATGCATCATTTGTGTTGCTTTGCAATATTTTGGTTTCATTACATATACTGGCTTATCAGCGCCTCGACTCTTTCCATATCAAGTTCTCTGTCGACCAATTCCGTCCTGTTGGATACCATCCTTAATGTTGTCTCCAGATAAATCTTAAAATGTATTATCCTCTCGAGCACTTTATGAAAACCGGAACCGGATACAATATCTTTTCCGATGGAGTTCATCTGTCTGAAAAAGAGCGCAAACTCTTCATAATCATCATGCCTGAGCAGCCTGAATGTAAAGCTTTCAAAATATAACATATAATTCTTGATGGTTACAAAGACTTTCAGTCTCTCTTGAGGATTCCCAGCCTTGTTTTCGATCATCAAAATAAACTTATGAAGGACAAAAACATCCTCTCTGAGCCTTAATGATTGTTCCAGCTTTGTGACAAAACTTTCGAATATAAGTTCTCCGGTCAGCTCCGGTTTAAAGTGCTGAGAAAGCTGGACTATGCTCTGTTCTGTCAGATTCTTAAGTATTCCGCGGCTGTTTTCTATCTTCCCCCTGAAGTGGGCAGACGCCTTTCTCCTGTGAATGTCCTTAAGTTCCTGAAAATAAACTCTTCTGGTCTCCATCGAGAACTGGTAAGATATTGCTCTCAAGAGCATCTCTATGTCAGGTTCCTTGATCTTTTTTCCTGCCTTTTCCATATAACCGAGCAATGCATTTATCTCTGATCTGATTAATATAAGTATCATCAGGGAGGAATTAAGGGCTACCGAACGCTGCGTGTTAATATCTATAAATCCTAGAAAACGGACTAATCTGAATAAATAAAAATAAATTATTGAGATATGTTTCTTGCTCTCTTTGTCAGTTATCGCTTTTACTATTTCTGTAATTTCCTGATTGTTTATAACGTCAAACTCAGGATTTATATTTTTCTTGAACGGATTGAAAAAACTATTTTCCCTGACCTCCTTGCTCACAATATGACCAATATTAGTAAAACTCATATATGAAATATTCCCCGAACGAATGAGATCAGTAATAATACCCTTCAGATTAATAAACGAATCATAGAGGAGATAAAGCCCTTTTTCCGGTGTATCCTGACTGTAGAGGCCCTCACGGAAAGCGTCACGTTTGCGCTCTGTCAGTAGTTTGGTTTCAGCAAATTTCTGGAACCAGTATGCATTTTTTTTGCTTTCAGGTATAACAACCTCGAGCATTCCAAGAAGCCTCAGAATAGTATCTCTTACTGTTACCAGTTCATCATAAAAATTTCTTCCTGTAAGGTCCTCATTTGATATCATGAGATTTTCATCATTAAAATACCTGTCGAGAGAACGCAGAAGAACGTCTATTTCAGAAAAAAGCTGGCCATATAACTTTTTTGAATTTGCTACCCATTCATCCTCTGTTGTTTTTTGGATCATTTTGTCAGGTCTTTCCGTTTATTTCTTAGGTACATGGATCGCCTCTTCGTGTACATCTTCTGCAGCTTCCATCAAGCCTTCTGCCAGTGTAGGATGCGCATGTATTGTTCCGGCAATGTCTTTAACTGTCAGCCCGGCTTTCATCGCCAAAGCAGCTTCGTGAATAAGATCTGATGCATGAGGACCTATTATATGTGCTCCGAGGATCCTGTCGCTCGATTCCTCAGAGATTATTTTTATGAATCCGGATATTTCACCCATTGCATGCGCCTTAGCGAGCGCCCTGAACTGAAAATGTCCTGTTCTGTAACTTATCCCTTTTTCTGCAGCCTGATGCTCCCTCAAACCAACAGAAGCTATTTCAGGAGAGGTAAAGACCGCAGCAGGGACTACGCTGTAATCAATTGTATCATCCCTGCCCATTATATTATTTACAGCCACAATCCCCTCTTTTGATGCAAGATGGGCAAGCATAATTCCTCCCCTTACATCGCCGACGGCATAAATGCCTGGAACA
>MHDW01000136.1:4673-4970 GCA_001803645.1 Nitrospirae bacterium GWC2_42_7
CCGGCTTCTTCAAGCCCTATGTTCTCGCTGTTTATCGCCCTGCCGATGGAAACAAGGATCTTCTCGACAATGATCTCTTTTCCATCTGAAAGAAAGGCGTGTACTACTTCTTCTTTTACCTCGACCCTCTCTACTTTTGCATTTAGAATAAGTTTTATTTTTTTCTTCTTAAGTTCTTTCCCGAGAAGTTCTGATATTTCAAGGTCTTCTGTGGCAACAGCTCTCGGAAGCATTTCCACTATTGTGACATCAGTTCCAAGTTCTCTGTAAATACAGGCAAATTCACAGCCGATCACT
>MHDW01000137.1:0-4743 GCA_001803645.1 Nitrospirae bacterium GWC2_42_7
CTTCAGGCGCATCACTTGGTTTTTCGATTTTCTGCTCTTTCAGGGATGAAAGGCCTGTCATCATACCGAGCACTGTTGCAAAAAGCAGGGCGTTCGAAAGTATATGCAGGTTGAAGTCGAAGATGCTGTGGACGGTCATTGTGAAGACCGACGAGATCGTTCCTGCTTTTAAAATGCCTGCCCTTCCTGATATTCCGTTCTTCACAGCCGAGTGGACAAGAAGAACCGCAAAAACAAGGAGAAGGATAACACCTATCATTCCGGTTTCGAGCATGAATTCAAGATAGTCATTATGTGCATGGATATAAATACTCTGCAGGTCAAGTTTTGAATATAGAGGATAAATATTTATGAATGTTCCGGTCCCGGAACCTGTGAGCCAGAAATCCCTGAATGCGTTGAATGTATCAGACCATACAATAAGGCGCTGTTCTTTGCTGATGTCTGTTTTGTAGAACCTGTCGATGATAGGGTCGATGCCGAGATAAACAAGATATGAGGCGACTGCTATCAGAAAAAGGCCGACCGCTAAGAACTTTCTGTTCTTGAGCCTGTCCTGGAAGATCAGAAGTGAAAACATGGCCACTCCTGCAAAGAAGCTGATAATCCCGCCGCGCGACAAAGAAAGGAAGACAGCAACAGCCATGATCACGGTAATGAAACCGTAGAGGATCTTTTTTTCGCGCTCTCTGCGAGTGAATGCAAGAGCAAGGCCGATGGGTATGAGCATGCCGACATATCCGGCAAAGTGGTTTCTGTTGACGAACGGACCGAACGGAGAACCTCCATGGGTGAGTTCCCTGAACCAGTAGATATGTCCATTCCAGGTGGCCATCTGAACAATTGCAAAGACAGATATCGTGAATCCGAAAATAACAAGTACTTTTGCTGTCTCAGAGAAGTTCTCCCTGTCCCTGAATTTCAGCATTGCAATACAGAAAATTATAAAGAGTGCAAAGACGTACAGGATCTCGATACCGGTCTTGTAGGGATAAAGACTTATATGAAAGGTTTTTTGATCCAAAGCATAATAAGTCTGCATCTGATATGAAACAGGAGAAATTATTTTGAGCAGAAATGAGGGAAGAGGAACTGCCTGAAGGATAATGTAAAGTATCATTACAGAGCCTGTGGCAAGGATGAGCTTGTCGGTCCGGTCAGGAATGTTTTGAGAGTATTCTGCACGCATGACCCAGACAAGGCCGAGGGTATAGACCATCAGTATTATAAGTGAGGAGGACCATATCTCGACCGCGCCGAAGAGGAGCGCAGAAAGTAAAAGAATGAATACAATAAATTTATTTGTCATAGTTGATGCTCATTATTTTAAGGATATTATCTTCCTTTGCAAGCTTCCACCGGATATTTCCGCTTAATTTGACCCAGCGGTCTTCAGAAGATATATACCTGTTCGCATGATAAAATCCTGTTATGAGTGCGTACCTGCCGTCAATTACTATATTTATATCCTGCAGATCATAATTACTTATTTTTTTCGTAAAGGTCTCTTTATAGGCTTTTTGGATATCGTTGTAATTTGCTGCATTGTTCTCTATTGCTGAACGTGAAAAGAGAGACATGAACTCTTCAAGGTCGTTTTTCCTGTATGCAGAAATGTATTTCTGTATAAATACCTCGACCTGGTTTTTGGTGATATCCTGAGAATTTATGGCAGGAACAGGCTCAGCTTTTGCCTCCTGAATCCGGGCCTGTGTGGCAGTTCTCCGGTTTTCAGCATTAGGGTGATCATTTTTCTGCTCTGCAGGTTCATAGCGTTTTTCAGATAGATTAGATTGCAGATCTTCTTTTTTCAGAGAGGAATTCATTGATAAAACAGGAGAAGACGTCTGTTTTTGTGTGATATCTTTTGAAGAAAATATCTTCTGTTTTTCAGGTTCAACAGAAAAGGGCCTTTCCTTCATGGTATATGCAGAAGGTTCAAGAGACGCTTGAGTCCCTGTACTGAATGTTTTTTTATCTGTATCCAATGACCTGGATCGTGATGACGGGGATTCAGGTAAGGGATCATTTAGATCGGAATCAAATTTGATCTCTTTGTCCGCTGCATTAAGAGTTTCATGGATATTTTCATCATTTTTTAAAGATTTCAATTCTGCATCACCGGTCTCTTGTGAAAGTTGTGGTGTTGAACTGTAATTTGGGAGGAACTCATTTTCAAGACTTGAGGAATCGTTCTGATAGTACATGAACAAGAAGAATATGGCTGCTGCTGCCAGATAAAAAACTATTAGTGCTTTGGGAAGATATTTTCTTGTTTTTGCCCAGCTTGCATTCTCATGCGGACGTATTGAGCGTCTGTGTGTTGAAACCGGCATTGTCTGGGTATGATTATGTTGAGCAGGTTTTACTTTCACTGACTGTCCGGCAAGTTTCCTGTCGAACGCGGAGCGCCTTGAATTATCTTTGAGTTCGGTGTAGGCTTCGTTCACTTTTTTTGCCCTTTCAGAGACCCATTCATTGCCTCCTTCCTGTCGGTCGGGATGGTAGAGGAGCATAAGCCTTTTCCATCTGTCGCGAATATCATCGAGTCCGGCATCCTGTGCCACGCCGAGGGTTATATAAAAATTGTCTTCCGGGTTAAAGTGCATTTTTGAGATAACGAAATTGGCTCCGTCGACAAGATATTTGATATCTATATTGTTTCTTGCCGCAAAGTCACGGATGGCCTCTGTATTGAGCGAAATGTCTATAAGCGCATCAAAGCAGAGGATCGCTTCACTGAAAAGCCTTTCGGGATCAGCTCCTTTATATGATTCAATGATGACCCCTAAGGCTTTTCTGAGATTATCTTCGGCAGGTTTGTATCCTGTTTCAGCGTTATCCCGTCTATCCATGCTGTTCCTTCGATCTTATTGTCTAATTTTGAAGACCTTTCCCTGATAAATGATATAAGCACAGCATTGCATTCGGAAGGAGCTTCAAAGTCGATTGTCACTTCTTTCCAGAATGTGGTGCCTGTAACGACTGCTGAGTTTTTCCCCAGCCCTTTGCAGTTATGACCTTGCACGTTCATGAGTATTCCGTTCTTTGTTGTGAGTCCTTCTGTCTTTATGTAGCTTCTCATATGATACAAAGATGAAGGCCTTGCTCTGACTACCTGCCGGGCGATCACGATCCCGGGATTATGTTGTCCGTCAAAGGTGACACCAAGGGACCGGCTGCCTGCCATGCGGACTATGTCGTCAATATAGACATCAACTCCCTCGGTCTCATTTATTGTCCAGTCGAACCCTCCGTTAAAGATCTCATTTTCGAACCCGGGGTTCCAGAGCTGGAACGCTTCGTCTGTATCCTCAAAGCCTTCGATCTTCGAGGTGATATCTTTCCAGACCGATGTCGCTTTTTCATACATGCTGTTGTTGATCAAAAAATTTACGTATGAAATGAAGATATCTTTTTCGATCTTCTGCTTGTCAAGAGAATTCCAGATTTCCACTGCCTCGTCAGCCCTTTTTGTCTGCAGGAGGTAATTGAGATAGGCAGATCTGAATTCGTATGATACAGGCACGACCCTTTCCAACAAGTAGTCATTGGTGAGGCCGAGCTTAAAACAGAGATCGTAGACGCCTGTCTGTTTGTCGGGTCTTAGGAGAAGGTATTGACTGAGCATCGAAACTGCTTTTTCAGTATTGCCGTTGATGAGCCAGAATGTGCCGGCCTCCCACATGAGGGCAGTATCACGAGGATTGAGTTTTATCGCACGTTCAAGTGCGTATTCAGCTGCCTCTTTTTTTCCTGCGGTCTGAAGAATTTTTGAAAGGTCAATCCATACACCTGCCTGGAGCGGATTCAGTTCCAGTGATCTTGTATAGAACTCCGCAGCTTTTTTAAGATCATGGCTTTGAATGCTAAGGTTATAAAATCTTCCGAGAAGATAGTAGTATGTAGCATTTTCAGGATCGAATTTTGCTGCAGAGAGAAGTCCCTTCTCATCACCTTTGTTGAAAAAGAGCCATCCTGCAAAAGGCCTTGAAAGGAGAAAAACAAGGACCATAAAAACTATGACTGCAAAGGCTGAGAAAAGGAGGCGGGTAGAAGAGGTCCCCTGCCTCATAAGGCTATTTTTCTTCACTGCTTCCGTAGTTCTGGTAGTAATACTGATAGTATGAATAATAACCGTATTTAAAGTTGGATTCGTTGATCGCATTGAGCACAACGCCAAGAACCTTAGCATTCACACTGTCAAGGATCTTTCTTGCCTGTTGAGCGGCTTCCTTAGGTGTCTGGCCTGACCTGACAACCAGGATGACTCCGTCAGTATGCGTGCTTGTTATTGCCGCATCAGCAAGGCCGAGCATCGGAGGGGTGTCGAACAGGATGAAATTGTATAGCGGGTGTAAACCGTCTATTAAGTCCCTGAACCTGCTGGAACTAAGGAGCTCAGCCGGATTTGGCGGGAGCGGGCCTGAGGTAAGCACATCAAGCCATGGTACGTCAGTATGTTTTATTAACTCTTCGCTGAATTCAGTGTTTCCCGAGAGAAATGAAGACAGTCCTGAGATGTTTTCGACCTTAAAGACCTTGTGGAGCCTCGGCCTGCGCATGTCAGCATCGACAATGATGACGCGGGCATCTGATTTAGTAAGGCTTATTGCGGTGTTGATGGCTGTTGTTGTTTTTCCTTCTTCCCTGAGCGGGCTTGTGATCATCATTACTTTCGGGGGCTTCCCTGCAGTGGAGAAGAGAAGAAGCGTCCGGATGGATGAATAGGCCTCGCTTATC
>MHDW01000137.1:4862-6941 GCA_001803645.1 Nitrospirae bacterium GWC2_42_7
CAAGATATTCTGCGAGGAATGCCAGGCCTATGCCGCCGAAGAGGCCGATTATCAATGATAGCAGTATGTTCTTCCGTTTTTTTGGCGTAAAGGGTGATTTTGGCACTTCTGCCCTGTCAAGGATCTGAATATTGCTTGAGGTAAGGCTTGCTGATATTCCTGTCTCCTTCAGTCTCTGGAGAAGGCCGTTGTAAAGTTCTTTGTTCGTGTCTGCTTCTCGCTTCAGGATCTGGTACTGGACCGACTTGCTGTTAAGGTCAAGGGCCTCTTTTTTCTGTTTTTCGAAGGCAGTCCTCAAGTAGCTTTCACGCTTTAATGCAGCCTCATAGTCTTTTTTGATGCTCGAGACTATCTTCTTTGTCTCTGAATCCATCCTGCTTTTTAACTGGTCTGCCATTCCCCTGATCTTGACCATCTTCGGGTAATCAGGCTTGTAAATTTTCAGGTTCTGGTTATACTCGGAGTCAAGCGTCTGGTAATCCTTTTTCAGAGACTGTATAACGCTGTTGCCCATTACAAGGGAACTTGAATCCGCTTCGCCTGAACGTATTTCATTGTAGAGCGCCTCTTTTTGTATCCTGTCCGAGGTCGCAGAGGTGAGTTCTGCTGATATTTCTGAAAGTCTCCTTGTAATTATATTTTCGCCCCCGCTTTTATTGCCGTCCTTATCAGTAGTCGATTCAAAAAAAATGATCTCGTTGAAGGCTGCATATTCGTTCAGTTTTTCTTCAGCCTGTTCGACCTTTGCCTTCATGAACTCGAGCTGTTTTTCGAGCCATTCACGCGCCTGCTGTGTTGAATCAAACTTGGATTCGATGTTGAGGTCAATGAAAGATCTTGCTATTGAGTCGGTCACCCTCGCTGATAGCTGCGGGTCGTATGACGAGAAGCTGACGTTGACAAGCCTTGATTTCTGCTGGGGAACAACTTCTATTCTGCTTATAAAGCTGTCGATAAGAGAAGAGTCTATTCCATCCTCCTTGATAAGAGGTTTCTTTTTGAGAAAGGATGAGACCTGAGCTGTGTCGGGCTTCTGGGCCGAGAACTCCGGGTTCAGGTCGAGCTTCATCTGTCGTATTACCCGCCTTGCAAGGTTCCTGGATTTCAGTATCTTGAATTGAGTCTGGTAGTAGTCCTCTTCAGGTCTGTCTACAGCATAAACATCTTTAAAGGTGAGTATGTTGGCGTTCTCCTTGTCTATCTTGATAGAAGTTGTTGACTTATATTGGGGCTTCATCATGAAAGTGCCTAATGTGACGGTTGTTACTACAGCCAGGAAAAACGTTATAACGATCCATTTCCTGCGCATGATGGTCTGTAGATAGTCTCTGATATGTATCTCATCTTCCTGCGGTCCGTAATAATTGCCGGGCGAAAGTGGATACTCTCTCGGTTTGTCTAAAGCGCGGTTTCTGTTCTCCTCATGACTGTTGCTATGATCTTTTTCCATTGCTTTTAAAATCCTACGCTCAATCCGCCGAAACTCATTGCTCCTCGCACAGTCTTTGCAAAACCACTGAAAAAGTTCTTGATGCCGCTCTCAGGCACGATGATTATGTCATTTTCAGCGACTTGAATATCGTGCTTTTCTCCGTCACGTATTGCCTTATAATCAACGGTTATTATGTCTTTTTCTCCTTTTTTGTTTTCGCGGAAGATCCTCACATCGCCTAGATCGGCAGTGCCGGTGACCCCTTTGGCCATTGTTATCGCCTGAACGATAGTTATCTTCCCGTTCAGGTTAAAGGCGCCTGGAGAGTTCACTGCTCCGTCAACAAAGATGACTCCGCCTTTTGGCACATTGATCACATCACCTGCGAAAACAGGGATGTTTAAAGAGAGGTCGCCGTTTTCAAGTAGTTCATCAAGATCTATCACGATCGTTTCAGCTCGGCTGTTAGGGGTGTTTTTTAGGGTAGGACGGATCACATAACAGATATTACCTGAGTCTCTAGAAAGCCCTCCTGCGATCATGAGCATATCCAGAAGATAGCGCTGGCCTGTGATCTCGAATATCTGAGGTTTGTTGACTGCACCCACGACAGAGATCCTCTGGCTCTTGTATTCTTTCATATATAC
>MHDW01000138.1 GCA_001803645.1 Nitrospirae bacterium GWC2_42_7
GCTATTTTGTATTTCAGTTTATGGTTCATAGCGATAAAAACCGTGATTTGTAACTTGTAACTTGTGACTGGCAAACTAATAACTCAACTGCTGTGACTTGTGACTGGCAAACTAATCACTAATCACAGATTATCAATTACTAACTGCCTGATTATAGTTCCTTAATCATGGTAATGGTCAGGCCAACAAGCTGGCACACCTACAAGCCAAAAGTGTGTTAACGATGAAGTTTTTCCTTATGAACTGCTTTTAAGCAGGCAGGCTTTTTTGATGCCTTTTTGTACCATTCTGTGCTCTTGTCATTTTCTGTGACCTCTCTGCATCCGGCTGCGTGCAGGAACTCGAACAACTCTTTTTCTCTTATTGCTTTTTTAGCCATTTCTCAAACCTCTCTTTGTAAAACTCATGGTTATCCTTTATGTCAGTAATGGCCATTGTTAATGCCTGACCATTATCGAGAAAGTCATACCATACTTTTCTTACTACCGTTCCATCTGAATCAAGTATATTCTTATGCGGACAATCATGTCCACTATCATAGCGGAGCACTTCATGCCAAACTTCCTGAAACAGCACGAGAAGTTTTACCACAATGGCGGGGTCAGGCTTTGCTATTTTGTATTTCAGTTTATGGTTCATAGTTTAAAAAGCGAACAAGAATAGTTCGTTGAGTTCATTGCGTTTGTAGGGTTCGTTGAGTATAAAAAACTGGCAAGCCTGCACAGCCGTGAAGTGTAAAATTCAAAGGCCGTAAAAGGTTAGGCAAGAAGTTTAAAAAACAACTAATTTGCCAGCCAATTTTCAATCTTAAGTCCGGAAACTCTTTTGAAATGACCTTCATTATTTGTGACAAGAACAGCATTATGCTGCTTTACAATGCTCGCTATCAGGATATCTGCATCATTAATAAGGGTCCCGGACTTTCTTAGTTCTGCATAGATTTCGCCGCCTATTCTGGACGACTCGTAGGTTTCGTCCATCAAAAACGCTGAGTTAACCAATGCACTTAGAAATCCCTCTTCTTCCAGTTTCCCGCTTGCAAAAATACCCTTGAAAAACTCATATACACTGAGCCATGTCAGGCCGATGGAGTCATCTTCCCCAAGCTTCTCAATTCTGCTTTTAATGCGTTCATTCCCTCTGAAGTATTCAATCAGAATGTCCGTATCAAGGCAGTAGATCAAAGCTCGATTTCACCTCGACCAAATTTCTTGCGATCATTATAAATGTCCTTGAATATATCGATTCCCTCTGTGCCTTTCTGATTCCATGCACCAAATAATTTGAGAAATTCTGCCTTATTGAACTTTGATTCTTCAATGATAACGCGGATTTTTCTTCCACTCTTAAGAGAGAACATGTTTGCTATTTCATGAGGAATTGACAGATGACCATCATTAAGATATTCTGCTGTATATACCGCTCTGTTGCCCATTCTTTTTTCCTCCTTTACATTCCAAACGTTGATTCATTATAGCATTTAGTGACGAATACCGCTTCACTGGCGTGTCGAGGAAGGCTTTGCTATTTTGTATTTCAGTTTATGGTTCATAGCGATAACAACTGTGAATTGTGATTAGTGAATAGTAAATAGTCATAAAGGCCGTGAAGCGTAAAACGTGAAAGGTGACTCAACGACAGTAACTTGTAACTTGTGATTGGTAAATTGTGAATGGTAAAGACCTAAGTATATTGCGTTTGTTGAGTTAAAAGAGTTTATTGAGTTGCTTGAGTTCTTTGAGTTAAGTCCATAATTTAAAAGCATAGGGTTCAGGATTTAATAAAACTGCAAATATACACTGATTTTCACTGATTTTTTAAGATCACAGTTGATCATAGGTTATCTGTGTTGAGAGGATCAATGGCTGCATAACCAAGCGCTTTAACAACCTGGCAGAGGGTATTATCAGCAGAGACAAAAGACCAGTCTCTTTCAGCAATGAGAGAAAAAGCAGCAAGCTGCAAGGCGTCAAGTGTCCTTAAGCATAGGACTTCCCATATCGCTGCAACAGGCTGCCTGCTTCACGGACTGTCGCCTGACTCAGGGGTTCACAGTTAAAAGAAGCTGCTTCATCTTCAAATGCTGACAGCGCTTCAAGCATACTTTCTTCATTTATTTCATTATTCCGGACTCTGCGATAAAGTGCGCTGGCAAATTCCAGTTTTGAAAGCTCCGAAATCCAGATTTCGTTTTCAGCAGACGTCATAAGACCAGTCACAACAGCGGTCCCTTCTTCCTCGTGAAAGAATTTTACAAGTGCGGAAGTATCGAGAAAAATGATCAAATGCGGTCCTGCCGGGCAGTAATGATATCATTACCCAGTGATCCTTTACATCCTGAAAGAAGCTGCCGTACTTTCTTATAGGGAGTTCCTCTTCTGACAATAGCTGTTTTCTTCTCCTTTTCTTTCATTGACTTGACGAGGTCATATACGATGTGCAGCTCAGCAGCAGCCAAGCTCTCAAGTTCCTTAATTGTCTGATCTTTTATTTTCATTGTTCCTCCGCTATTACCGCCATTTAAGATTTCTAATTTCTAAGTTCAGATTCTTTCTTTAGATAAAATTATATCAGATTCTCATGGAGTTTGACATAAACTTCCACATGATCATGCCTAAGATCAACCCGACCAAAAGCGCCAGGAGTATTCATCTGTATCTGTGGCGGGGTCTGGCTGGTTTAACAAAGTCAAGCGTTTAACCGCATAGAGCTTGGAGCAAAGAGTTTAAGAAGCAAAGAGCCCTCGCGGGCAAGCGTAGAGCTAAGAGCGACAATCGGGCGACTGTTCAACGCTTTTCGATCCTGAGGCCTTCGATCTTCTCAAAATCCCTTGTGTTGGCAGTCACTATCGTATAGTCAAGTGCAATGGCTGTTGCTGCAATAATAAGATCATGGGCACCAACAATAATTCCTTTTCCTGACAATGTTGCCCAGAGTTTTGCATAAATACGGGCTGTAGTCATATCTAAGTCAATAACAGGAAAAAATTCTATTACCTTTTCTACAAAGGCCTGCCGCGTTACCTTCCGTGCTTCAGTGTCGGCCCTTTCAACTCCATGAAGCAGTTCAGCCACTGTAATCACACTTACGCCAAAGGGTTCGTCTTCGCGGCCTTGGATAAGAGCTTCTATATATTGTCTATTGCGCTCAATGGCAATGATCTCGCTGGTATCAAAGATCACTCCCATGAGGACTTCTCCGGCATGGAAGGTTGTTTGTGCAAAGCTTCTTCAATATCATGTGCGAATCGCGCTGCGTCTTCTCCAAGAGAGGGCAGGCTTTTTATAAGCATCCTCAACTCTCCCAGCGTGCGTTTGGGCGGAACGGATTCAACCGGGACAATAGACGCCGCGGGTTTACCACCTCTTACAATCGTAAAGTGGTCGCCTTGATACTTAACAGAATTCAGCAGTTCCGAGAAAGTCCTTACAGCATCTGTTGCACTAATGATTTTATTCATACAATCCTCCTGTAAAATATGATAATCATATTTTACATATTGTATAGCAATAGAGCAATCATTGGGTTTGTTGAGTTCATTGAGTCTATTGAGTTCATTGAGTTCCCGTTATGGCTATTGTTAATGTGGCGGGGTCAGACTTGGCATTGTTCTGTTTGTCCATAGAGCATAAGACATTACCAGATTGTTTTGATATGACCGTAGTTCAATATTTTTTTATCCATGGAGACCAGCTCCGCTCCAAGAGAAATTGCTGTAGATATAATAATGCGGTCAGCAGGATCGTTATGTATCTTCCCTGGCAGTTGAACTGATCTTATTGCGATATTGTTGCTTACAGGAACAAAAGTAACAAAAGACAAACCCTCGGAAACTGCAATCCAATCCTGCACAGGCATCGTAAGCTGCAGCCGGCCTCTTTCTGCAAGCATGGCAACCTCCCAGCTGCTTATGGATGAAATATAGAGCTCCTTATCAACCACTGCATGCTCAATGGCCTTCTTTGCCTTTGCAGAAAGGAGTTCAGGAGAGCTGGCCCACCAGATCCACACATGTGTATCAAGGACGATCATTTCAAAGATTCCCAATCTTCTGAACCAACCGGTTCAGTCGGGTTTTCAAACTTCATAACCGTATTTCGCAAAATCTTAAGCGCTGCTTCAGGTTTCGGGGTATAAGGTGATATTTTCAAGACAGGGCGGCCATGATCAGTAATAATCACCGCTTTGCCGGTCTTCTCAATCTGGCGAAAATATTCCAGAGTCTTTGGTTTGAATCTTGATTTAGATACTGTTTTTTCCATTGGACACCTCTGAAAGGTCTAATTTATTATATGCCTATGGTCATAATACCATGGTCATTTTCTATTGTCAATTAATGGCTCATAGTTTAAAAAGCGAACAAGCTGACAAGCTGACAAGCGTGAAAGCGAACAAGAATAGTTAATTGAGTTCATTGCGTTTGTAGGGTTCATGATTTAATAAAGCTGAATTTAGACACTGATTCTAGCTGATTACTTGCGATTTACTACTTCGCTTCATATGGACTATTTTGTATATCAGCGCAGAAAAGTCAGGACCAAACTGCACTTCGCTTCTTTAAAGTCAAGATATTCTTATTGGGCTGCCGTTATAATTTGCCGTTTTCATTTTTAAGCATTTCGATCTCTGCCTTCAGCCTTTCATACTCCTCTGTCTTACGGTGGAGGAACGACTGTGTCTGGACTATCTTTTCACTTATTCCTTTTGGTGTGAGGATATACATATAGCCGATCTTGTTCTTTGAATTTTTGAAGCGCTGCGCCTTGATATATCCTTTTTCGAGCAGGGCATTAATAATGTAGTTGACGCGACCAACGCTCAGGCCGACTTTTTTGGAAAGGTCGCGCTGAGAAAGAGTGCTGTCTCTTTCGAGTTCTCTTAGGGCTTTGAAATGGGATTCGTCCATATTGTTAGCTCATGGCAAAGAAAGCTCATAGCTCATAGTAAGATAGCAAATACAGTTCATAGATCATAGTTAAACATGCAAAACAAGCAAAGAAAGCTCATGGCTCATAGTAAGATAGCAAATACAGTTCATAGATCATAGTTAAACATGCAAAACAAGCAAAAGAAGCTCATAGCTCATAGTAAGATAGCAAATACAGCTGCTAAAGAGTTTTTTTGATAGCGGCAATGAGACTCGAAAGCATTTTGCCTATCTCATCGCCACTGGTCTTGAATTCATCGAGTTGTTCAGCCTTGATCCATCCATTTTTTTGAAAAATTATAAGCAGAGTGATCGTTTCGTATAGAGAGCCACGAGAAATATACAGGAACTGTATGAATTCTTTCTTTGAATATCTACCTTTACCTTCAGCAATATTCAGTGCAACCGAAGTAGAACAGGCTTCCAATTGTTCTATAAGACGATAGTGCTTGCGATCTGCATGGATTTGCTCCGCAAGATAAATAACTCTACTGGAAAATTCGACAGCCTTTTGCCATACATCTAATTCTTCAAAACCAAATTTCATGTTTTCTGATGTTTCTTATTTTACTATGAGCTGTCGTGGCCATGAGCTTTCTCTGCTATGAGCTATGAGCCATTTGGACGGGCTACCGCCGATTCCTGTCATAAGACAAGATCCGGGTTGAAGCAGATGATTGCTGCGTTCACTCACTAAACACATTCATTTAAACAGAAAAAAACAATAAATGCAAGTAATTTATTGCTCCTTCTCATCTTGTGTGGGTAGATACTTCCCCGCCCTTGAGGGGAGGGGATTGAGGGGAGGGTGTCCGATGAAGCCGCTCTCTTATTGTTTCAAGAACTCCGCTTGTATTCGTAAAAACCTCATTATCCCAAAAACGAATAACAGTGTAGCCTTCTTTTTCAAGCCAAGCATCTCTTTGTCTATCCTTCAGCGTTTCATCCGGCAAAGCATGCTGACCGCCATCCAATTCAATAATCAGCCTTTTTTCAAGGCAAACAAAGTCGGCAATATACTTTCCAATAGGGTGCTGCCGTCTAAACTTCATACCTTCAAAGCGGCCTGCCCGCAAATGGCTCCATAATAGCAACTCTACATCCGTTGATCTTTTTCTGAGGCCTTTTGCAAGCTGTGTTAATCCTTTTGCCATCGATTTAATCACCCTCTCCCTACCCTCTCCCCTCAAGGGAGAGGAACTTTACCCACTTGAACTAAAAACTAAGAACTAAGAGCTTTGTAAAACCACTTAACAGTCTCCTTCATTCCGTCGCTAACCCTATGACCGGGCTCGTAGCCCAATAGCCGCTTAGCCTTTTCAACATCAGCCTGAGAGTGCCGGACGTCACCAGCCCGGAAGGAACTATATGCCGGTTCAATAGCTTTCACTTTGCTATCATATTCTCCCAAACAATCCCTTATCATCCGAAACAACTCATTCAGGCTTGTCCTGTCCCCAACCGCCACATTATAAACCTGATCCACTGCCTCTTTGTTGTCAGTCGTAGCTGCCAGAAGATTTGCCTGGACCGCATTGTCAATATAGCAGAAGTCCCTGCTTGTTTCTCCATCGCCATTGATCGTCGGGCTCTTCCCCTGCATAAGCTCCCCGATCCATTTAGGAATAACAGCGGCATATGCGCCGTTGGGATCCTGCCGGCGGCCAAAGACATTGAAATATCTAAGGCCGATAGATCCCATTCCATAACAGCGTGAAAACACATCTGCATAAAGTTCATTCACATACTTTGTGACTGCATATGGGGACAATGGTCTGCCTATAATATCTTCTTTTTTTGGCAGGCCGGGATGGTCGCCATAGGTTGAGGATGAGGCTGCATAGACAAACCTCTTCACCTTTGCATCGCGTGCAGCAACAAGCATGTTCAGAAAACCATCAATATTGGCCTTGTTTGTTGTGATGGGATCATTGAGCGAGCGGGGAACACTGCCGAGCGCGGCCTGATGCAGGACATAGTCGACCATATCACATGCATTCTGACAATCCTCAATATCGCGTATGTCCCCCTCAATGAACGTAAACCGGCTCCACACCTCTTCCCCGACCACCTGCCGAACATCATCGAGGTTATGCCTGTGGCCGGTCGCAAAGTTATCAAGCCCGACAACTCTCTGTCCGAGTTTCAGGAGCTCTTCGAGGATGTTAGAGCCGATAAAACCGGCAACACCGGTAATAAGCCAGCGTTTTGGTGAGGCCTTAAGCAAAGAAAGTTCATAGCTCATGGTCATTGAGTTCATTGAGTTCATTGAGTTCATTGAGTTCATTGGGTTCATTGGGTTCATTGAGTTCATTGGGTTCATTGAGTTCATTGGGTTCATTGAGTTCATTGGGTTCATTGAGTTCATTGGGTTTATTGAGTTCATTGAGTTCATTGAGTTCATTGAGTTCATTGAGTTCATTGGGTTCATTGGGTTCATTGGGTTCATTGGGTTCATTGGGTTCATTGGGTTCATTGGGTTCAT
>MHDW01000139.1 GCA_001803645.1 Nitrospirae bacterium GWC2_42_7
TCCTGAGATAGCAATTACCCTCACCTCAACCTCAGCAGTCGCAGCATCTTCTTTGATCTCTATTTTGATGATCTTGTACTCGACCGAAAAAGTATCCATCCTCTCGAATATCCTTGTCATCGCCTCTTTCATATAAATGTAATTCAAACCGTATTCATCAGTATAATTGTAGGAGACTTTGGACATCACATCTTCGATCTTTCTGGACTCAATTGCTTTAGCCCCTTCCCTGAAAAGTTTCTTTATTCTGCTTTCATCTGTAGGCCAGAGGAAAAAGATAATTATCGGTGAGAGGATCAAAAGACAAAGCAATATGATCGATTTTTTACTCATGATTTTATGCCCTGATTTATTATATTCTTAAAACAAATGCTTTTCCAGTATGCATTTATTCATCATGGTATTAATGATATAATCCTTATGGCATCTGCAAGAAATATATTTAGGGGTCAGGCATTAACTCATCACAGATAAAGGAGCTATTAATATGTCTCTGGTCAAAATAATAATTTCTTTGCTGAGCATTATTTTATCTGCATCTCCAGCCTTCTCTTTTCCAACAGCCGGGAAAGCACCTCAGACAGCAGAAGATGCATTTTTCCCTGAAGTAAATAATGTGAGGGTTGAATCATGGATCGAGAATCTGGAAGTCCCATGGTCCTTGATCTTTCTTCCTGATGGAAGGGGTTTGGTCAGTGAAAGGCCCGGGCGGATAAGGCTCATAAAAAACAGTAAACTTCAGGAAATACCTTATTTCAATCTAAATGTTGCCAGCATCGGCGAAGCCGGTCTTTTAGGGTTGGCCCTTCACCCCGAATTCCCCCTGAAACCGTTTATTTACGCCATGCATACATACAAAAAGGACGACTCTCTTTATAACAGGGTCATTAGACTTAAAGACCTTGGAGAAAAAGCAGTATTTGATAAGGTAATAATTGATAAGATTCCGGGAGGCAAGTTCCATAACGGCGGAAGGATCGCATTCGGCCCTGACAAAATGCTTTATATTACAGCAGGCGAAACATTCGAAGCTGATCTTGCGCAGGACCTGAAATCTTTTGGAGGAAAAATATTAAGGGTAACTTCCGAAGGCAGCATACCTGAGGACAATCCGTTCAAAGGCTCTCCTGTATATTCATATGGACATAGGAACCCGCAGGGCCTTGCATGGAATAATGAGGGGATTTTATTTTCCTCCGAGCACGGCCCATCAGGTGAATATCTTTTTTTTGCCAATGATGAAATAAATGTTATCAGTAAAGGAGGCAATTATGGATGGCCCCAAGCTGTCGGTGCTGCAGGGAAAAGATCATACATCGACCCGTTAATTGTCTGGAAGAAAACGACCCCTCCTTCAGGGATAGCATTTTATGGAGGTGATAAATTAAAACATTTAAAAGGAGACCTCTTTGTCACATCTCTTAAGGGAGAGAGTCTTATAAAAATAACCCTGAAAAGGGATGGGAGCAGATATGAAGCCGCTAAGATTGAGAGATGGTTTTCAGATGATTATGACAGCGGGAAGTACGGAAGATTGAGGGATGTTGTAGAAGGACCTGACGGTTTTCTGTATTTTTTAACAAACAACAAAGACGGCAGAGGGGACCCGAAACCAAGTGATGACAAAATATACAGGATTATGCCCAAGTGAAATAGAGCATAGAGCATAGAGCAGAGGGCAAAGAACAAAGAGCATAGAGCAAAGCACAACACAGAGTTCTCTGATGCTAAAAAAATTACTTGAATGTATAAGATCCAGTATTTCAAATAATGACAGAGGGTCAGGAACCAGGAGATTATTGATCTGAACAAACTACGGATTTCAAGGAATTTATTTTCGTATCTGAGAACTCAACAAATGAAATGGTGAGTACAAATATCTCGGAGTGAAGGTTAGAGAACATTCTCGTCCAGCAAAGAGAGCACTTCCTCGTCTCCGACATCATACCAGGCCCTGTACGCTTCAGCAACAGCAAAATGATATGCTCTCCTGACATTCAGGCAATATATTTCATCTGCCTCTGGGAGAAGCATCTCTATGGTGCGTTCAGGCGCTGTCGGCACAGCGATCACAATCTTTTCCGGCCCCTTCTTTCTCAGGAATCTCATTGCTTCATACATCGTATAACCCGAGGCAAGGCCGTCGTCAACCACAATCACTGTCTTATCTCTGAGGTCAGGGAAAGGCCTCCCTTTCCTGAATTTCCGGTTTCTTGCTTCGAGCGATAGTTTCGTTTTTTCCACCTGTTCTTTTATCGTTCTTTCGGTCAGTCTCAATTGACTTAAAAGCATCTCGTTAAAAACCGCTTCGCCGTCAGGTCCCACAGCTCCAAAGCCAGCTTCGGTATTGCCAGGTATCTGTATCTTTCTGACAATGATTAAATCGAGCGGCAGTTTCAGGTATTTTGCTATTTCGTGCGCAACAGGAACACCTCCTGCAGGAACAGCCAGAACAATAGAATCAGTTGATGCGTAATGAGAAAGCCTCCGGCCTAACATTTTACCTGCATCCTTCCGGCTGTCAAAGATCCAGGTTTTATCACGCAATAAAGGTTCATCAATAAGTTTTCCCATTTTCAGCACCTGCCTGCAATTTCATAAATTAGACAACCTGCCTGCTTAAGTTAAATTTTCCATGATTCAGAAAGTTGAGGGGTCTTCAGGCGGAAGCTCTTTTTCATCAAACGGCATTACTCCAAGCTGAGTCATTATGGATTCAATGCCTTTTAAGACCCCACTATAGTCATATCCGGGCATTTCATTATGGAGAGCTCTCTCAACCAGAGAATCAAAGGCCTCATAATCAAAGCTATTATCGATAACTCCGGATCTCTTCAATATTTCAAAAAGTTTTTTTTCGTCTGTAATGTCGTCATCTTCGCTTATATTCAGGCCGCCTTTGCGGCCAGGGGACCCGGCATACCATTTCATCGCAGCGCCGAGTGCATCATATAGAGTCACAATGCCGGCCGAGATCTTCCCCTGCTTCAGCCTACGCCTCCCGCCCCGGATATGCAGTTTAGCCCTCTGCAAAGGTCCTTCCACAGGCCCAAGGGCGGACTCATCCATCAACCCCGCGTGAGGCATATTCATTCATTCCCTTTAACTGTTCCCAGTATCTGTCTCATCTTTTCTGCAAGCTCACGCAAAGCATCCCCAAGGCTTATTCCTTTATCCACTCTGTCCCTGACAAATTGCGCTTTCGCGAGTTCATTTATGGTCTCCTCGGTCGAACTGTTTATAACGCATATATTCCGTCCGGTCTCCAGCTGCTGGGTGATGCATCCCTCGATCTGTTCCGGAGTAAACTTTTTGGAAAGTTCTCTTATTTCTCTGACATCCATAGGCTCATTTTATCATGAAAACAGCATATGTCTATATGTGACATCCCATGTTTTTTGTACTGGAAAGTTTCCATTTATACAGGTCTTATGATAATCTTTAAAAGAGATAAAAATGAAAAACCCCGTCAGCTATATTCAGGAGAAATCCTCTAGTTTACTAATGCTTTTCATCTGCGTTATGTGTATGCTATTTCTGTTTCTTGCTCCTTATACCTCTGCCGAGGATTGCAAAGAATGTCATTTCATACCAGGAGACATTTCTCATAGACTGCATTCTTCTCCGAATATCATTAATCCTGAATATGGGAATTCAGGATATACATATCAGTATTCAAAAAACTCAAATGAATATGGTTTTAACTGCGGCAATTGCCATCCTCAGGATATCTCCAGACATAAAAATGGTTTTTTGGATACAGAGCTATATTCCAAAAAAGCTTCCGGGCTTAAGAAAATGAACAGCAAGGACGCCTCTTTTGATACCATAAAAAGAACATGTTCAGGGGTCTATTGCCATAGCTCAGGTGAAAATAGGAAATCCTTAAAGTATATTGAAACTCCTGCATGGGAAAGTTCATTTGGTGAATTTAAGTGCCAGGGCTGCCATGGCTCTCCCCCTTCATATCCTAACGAAAAAGGCAGGGAGAATTCCCATTTCAATACTGAAAATGGCTCAGGACATCTCCTTGGCATACATTGGGATTCAACAAAAGGGCATACAAAAGAATCTATTATGCAAGATCGTTCTTCTGACATGGGATGCAGCACCTGCCATTACAGCACAATAACTAAAGACACGGACACAACATTTGTAGATAATGTCAGCGGACTGTTCACCTGCTCAAGATGCCATGACGACAAATCAGTAACGGGTAAAAATCGCACAGGCACGATAGCAAACAAGGCACTGCATGTTAATGGAATTGTCGAAGTAGCTTTCAGCACCAAAAAGTTCAGGTCAACAGCACGCATGATAAGAGTACCTCTCGGATGGAAAAGGACAGGCCAGAAAATGGATGCAACAGGTTACGATGAACTAATTTCAGGGCTGAACCTCGCAACATATATTCCTGAAGAAAAGAAATGTCTGAACGTTGCCTGCCACCTGACAGGGAAAGAAGTGAAATGGGGGGATGAGATCGGCTGCGACTCCTGCCATGGGGATTTTCTTCCCTAAATATTGTCTGCTTTTTTAAAGAAAGACAGCATCGTATAATACACTACAGAAAAAACATATTATCCTAAAAACGGCAGTTCGAGTCTGTCATTGCGAACCTGCCTGCCGGCAGGCAGGCAAAGTGAAGCAATCTCGCAGTTTTATCCTGAGATTGCCACACACCCTTCGGGTGTTCGCAATGACATGTTTTTATTCACTTTTTCGTTTTAACTGCTTTTTTTAGGATTATGAGAGGTAGAAATGCAGATAAATAAGCATGTTCACGCGATCAAGGTCCCTTTTTACATAGTAAACCCTCCGAGAACCATTATTGAACGTTCTGTTTACGTCTATCTTATCTACGGCACAAATGGCGTTTTCCTGATAGATACCGGGGTCGCTTCCGCGGAAACAGCTATCTTCGATTACATTAGAAAGACCGAACGCAGGGTCGAAGATATTTCGATGATAATTCAGACACATTCCCATCCGGACCATATAGGCGCCACACGCACAATAAAAGGAGAGACTGCCTGTGCTGTTGCAATGCATCCGGCTGAAAAGCACTGGTTAGAGAATGTGCAATTACAGGCAGAAGAAAGGCCGATTCCTGGCTTCGATTCCCTTGTCTCAGGACCAGTTGCTGTAAACAGACTGCTTGAAGATGGAGAAGTTTTTGATCTTGGCTGCGGACTAAAACTGAAGATATTTCACACACCCGGGCATTCAAAAGGCTCAATATCCATACTTCTTCTTGGATACATGGCGCTCTTCTCAGGAGATGCAATACCTGTTCCAAATGAAATGCCTGTATATGAGGATGTCAAAGCCTCGGTTGCATCAATAAAAAAATTGATGGCTGTTTCTGACATCCGACATCTCCTTCCAGCCTGGGACGAACCAGCAAAGGGAGGTGAAGTTTATAAGCGTTTGGACGCGGGGCTCAACTATCTCCAGAAAATTCATGAGATAGTGCTGAGTCTTACTAAAAAAGATCCTGAACCTGATCCGATGGAATTATGCAGGCAGGCTTTTACAGAACTGGGCCTTCCTATTGAGACTGCAAACCCTATAGCAGCAAAATCCTTTATGGCACATTTAAAGCTCCGTAATAAAAAAAGCATAATTTAAAAAAAGGCTTTCCTGAAGATAGTCTGCTTTGTGGGAATATGCACCTGGTAAATCCACCTTATCCGGCACTGATTTGTTCCGTGTGTCTGAATACCACCGCTTGACAAACGCAATACGTTTGTTTACCATTAAATTAACAGCCTAAATATAGGGGTCTGATCCGATGAGAGCCATAAGCTCAATAAAATGGACTGAAGAAAATGTTCAACATATAGCAAGACATGGTATCAGGCCGGAAGAAGTGGAGGAAGTCTGTTTTAATGAAGATAATGTTCCATTTATCAGGTCCGGCAGGGAAAATCTGCATTATGTTTTCGGCAGGACTTATTCCGGAAGATTTCTCTTTGTTGTAGCCAAATTCGCAAGACACGGCGAAGCAAGAGTTATAACGGCAAGGGATATGAATACATGGGAAAAGAATTACTTTAAAAAGCGAGGTAAATAATCATGGTGAAAAAGATACCGAAATTTAAAACCGACGAGGAAGCTGCAAGATTCTGGGACACTCATAAATTCGAGGAC
>MHDW01000140.1:0-687 GCA_001803645.1 Nitrospirae bacterium GWC2_42_7
CCATAAAATTACCGTTCTTAAATTTTACAACAAATACAGTGAAAAATTATGTATAATAATATGGTTTTGCTCTGAGTGCGCAGGAAGAGGAATATAACAGCTGCATGGACGCCCATGAAATCTAAGATTATTTCATACGTGAAAAGACTCTTTCAAGTAATGCCTGCCTTCAAACACAAGCGGCAGATGGAGAGCATGAATGCAGACCTCCAGTTCAGGCTGGAAGAAGTGAAGGCTGCCAACGAAACTGCCATTAAACTCCAAAAAGGGGTTAAGTCAAAAAATGCAGAGCTTGAAAAAGCGGTTGAAAGATTACGGATTATAACTAATGTCTGCATGACGTTAGCTTCTATTGTTGATATAGACGAGTTGTTGAAAAATATAATTAGCATGACCTCTGAACTGTCAGGTGCCAAAAAGGGCGCTATTTACCTGAAGCAGTACGGCAAACCCTCACTGACATTTAACTATACGTATGGCGCCGGGGCTCAGTCTTTCGGCGATATATCATCTGATATCAGTTCTGTGTATAGCGGGTTCATGAAAAGCGGGGATTCTAAGATAATAGACGGAAGAGGCATAGATGTAAAAAAACATTATGGCATTAATAATTCAGCAGTGTGGGTTCCTTTAAAGCTTAAAGGCCTGGTAATAGGGTTTATGCTTCTTGAGGATAAAATTGACGGA
>MHDW01000140.1:752-4673 GCA_001803645.1 Nitrospirae bacterium GWC2_42_7
AGAGAATTCATTACTGCATAAAGACTCTGTTGAGAGAGAGAGGCACAGGCAGGAACTTGAGTTTGCAGCAACTCTCCAACGGAGCTTTCTTCCTGAATCGCCTGTTTTAAGGAAGGGAAAAATAACCGCATCAGCAATAAACATTTCTGCAAAACAGGTTGGCGGGGACTTATACGATTTTATAGAACCGATTGAAGGTAAAACAGGTATTTTTATTGGCGATATATCGGGGAAGGGCATGTCCGCAGCTCTTTATATGGCAAAGATCATCAGTGACTTCAGATATTCTGCACGCCATGTTGGATCTCCGGAATCGGTTCTGGATCTTCTGAATGCAGATATGGCAAAGGCGCCGAGGGGAATGTTCCTCACAGCGATCTACATGATAATAGATGAGAATACAGGGGAGTTTAAATTGTCTTCTGCAGGGCATCCTCCTTTTTTATGGCTTACCGGGAAAGAAGTCAGAGTAATGGATCTTGATGCAGGTCCGCCACTGGGGATCATGAGTGTGAACTATTCTGCAGAGAGTCTTTCACTCAAAAAAGGCGATAGACTGATATTATTGACAGATGGTGTTTTCGAGGCAAAGAACAGGGAAGGCTTCAGACTTGGGTTTGACACCCTTGTTGAAGTTGTCAAAGAACATTACAATGAAGAGCGTATAATTGATCTTATATCCGAATACGTTAAGTCTTTTTCGAGAGGTGTTGAAATGGCTGATGATATAACGTTAGTTGAAATAAGGTTTGCAGGATGAATAATTCGGTTGTTGTCACAATACCCTCACATCCGAAATATCTGTCGGTTGTAAGGGACATAACTGCCGGTATCGGGAAGGTGAACGGTCTGGCTGATTCTATAATAGGCGATATAAAGCTTGCGGTTGATGAGGCCTGTTCGAATGTGATGAAGCACGCTTATAAAGGGGAGACCGATAAAAAGATCCTTCTGAAATATAAAGTAACAAAGCGAAGCTTTAAGCTGACTATAGAAGACAAAGGGACAAAGGTGAACATGGAAAACATGAAAGGGCGCGACCTCGAGGATATAAAACCGGGAGGTCTAGGCATACATTTTATAAAAAGGGTATTCGATGTTTTTGAGCTTGATGAAAAGAAAAAATCAGGGAACAGGCTGATACTTATAAAATACCTGAAGGAGAAGTAAATGGAAATTAATCTAGTTGATTACAAAGGCAGAAAGGTCATCGCGGTGACCGGTGATATTGACATGTATTCTTCTCCTGAACTCAGAGAGGCCCTTATGTCATTTACACAAAAAAAAATCCCTTCAATTGCTGTTGATTTCAACAAGGTTTCATATATAGACAGTTCAGGCATTGCAACTTTTGTTGAAGGACTGAAGATCATGAAAACATACGGTGGGAGGCTTCAGTTCTTCGGCATTCCCAAAGGGATCATGGAGATATTCAGATTTTCAAAGCTGGACAAGGTCTTCGAGATATACGGCAGTATAGAAGAGGCTGAAGGGAACTGAAAGCTCAGGATGACTTTTTTGAAAGATATAAATGATGCCTCGAAATTAATAAATGAGACTTTTTACTGGGCCTTTGTATCTCCTTTTAAAGGCAGGGGAATAAGGGTAAGGGCGAGCATATCCGAGATGGTGAAGGCCGGGTATAACTCTGTGCCCATCGTTGCTGTTATATCTTTTTTCATAGGGGTGATACTTGCTCTTCAGTCCGCATATCAGCTTAAACGGGTCGGGGCCTTGATATATGTTGCTAATCTTGTGGGTGTATCAATAACAAGGGAGCTTGGCCCGATAATCACTGCGATAATAGTTTCCGGAAGAAGCGGCTCTGCTTATGCAGCAGAGATAGGCTCTATGAAGGCTGCTGAAGAGATCGATGCTCTGAAGACAATGGGAATAAATCCGGTGAGATTCCTTGTAGTGCCGAAACTCATGGCCTTAATGATAATGCTTCCTGTGCTTACGATAATCGCAGATGTTGTTGGAATATTCGGGGGCTTTTTGCTCTCAACTACTGTGCTTGAGATACATCCTTACAGCTATTTTCAGCAGACGGTAAATGCACTTCTTGTTAAAGACATAATCACAGGACTTGTGAAAGCATGGGCATTCGGAGTCATCATAACAATAGTCGGTGCTTATCAGGGATTTAAGGTCGAGGGAGGCGCAGAAGAGGTAGGAAGGCGTACAACCGCCTCTGTTGTTGCTTCAATTTTTCTTGTGATCGTCTTTGACCTGTTCTTTACAGCACTGTTTTATTATTTCACTTAGAAAATATAAGGACCCATGGAAAACGCAATAGAAGTCAGAAACCTTATTACACATTACGGAGACAGGGAGATACTGAAGAACTTATCTTTCTCTATTCCTAAGGGAAAGACCACTGTCATCCTAGGCGGAAGTGGATGCGGCAAGAGCACTCTTTTGAAACATCTTATTGGACTATTAAAACCGACCAGCGGCAGTATATTAATGAATGGCAAGGATATTGCCATATTAGATGAAGCAGAACTCGATGAGGTCAGAAAAAAGACAGGAGTTTTATTCCAGGGCGCTGCCCTCCTTAATTCCATGAGCATTGCAGAGAACGTCGCCCTGCCTGTAGCAGAACATACAAAACTGAATGAATCAACCATACAGATAATGGTGCGCATGAAGCTTGACCTTGTCGGGTTGTCCGGATTCGAGAATTACTATCCCTCCCAGCTCTCCGGAGGAATGAAGAAGAGGGCAGGGCTTGCACGGGCGATTGCCCTTGACCCTGAACTTCTGTTTTTTGATGAACCTTCTGCAGGCCTGGACCCTGTAACTGCTGCAGGACTTGATGAACTCATACTTAAATTAAGGAACGTTTTTAAGATGACAATAGTTGTTGTTACGCATGAACTTCCGAGTGTATTCATGATCGCGGACTATGTTATTATGCTTGACATAGGAGAGGTCATTTTTTCAGGAACCATTGATGAGCTGAAGGCATCTGATAATCCGAGGATAAGGATGTTCCTCGAGAGGAGACCTGAAAAAGAGGCCTTTTCTCCGGATGACTATTTCAGGATTATTGCAGGAGATTAAGAGGTGAAAAAAGAGTTTTTAAAAGAAGAAGTCAAGGCAGGGATAATCATAGTTTCAGCACTGGCCATTCTAACCCTGTTCATTATACTTATAGGCGGAAGGCAGTTTTTCGAAAAACTGGATAATTATTATGTGCAGGTGATGAACACAGCAGGCCTTGAGCCGGGTGCGCAGGTCAGGCTTGGCGGAGTGAGGGTAGGAAGGATCATTGATATCATGGAACCAAAGGCCCCTGCTGAACCAGTTACAATTAAAATAGGAATTAAAAAGGGGACGATGCTTTATAAAGGCACGCGTGCTTTTATAACTCAGATAGGATTCGTTGGAGATATTTATCTTCTGCTGTCAATAAATAACACAACCGGAGAGAGGATCAATCCCGGAGAGAATATTCCTTCAAATGAGAAGGTAGATTTCGATGTGATGATGTCAAAGGTAGAGGCTCTTTCGAATTCATTAGATGGCCTGATAAAGGATATAGATAAATTATTCAGCCCTGAGAACAGAAAGAGCGTAGAGAACCTTCTCGGCAATACAAACAAGGCCATAGTATTAAGTTCAATGAACCTGGATAAAGTGACCGCAGGCCTGAAAGACACAACAGATAAGCTTGGTATTGTACTTAATGAAGTGCATGGGCTTGTTCGTGACAATAAAGGTGAAGTGGCTGAATTAATAAAGAAGGCAAGGGAAGATCTTGATAAAGCCGGGAATATGATAAAGAGCATGGAGAAGGCCTCAAAATCTGTTGACAGGGCTGTTGAATTCCAATCACAGAACCTTGATGAACTGCTCGGTTCCATGACAAAAACAACAGAAGAGCTCAAGGACGTCATTCAGGAGATAAAGGCA
>MHDW01000140.1:4686-7260 GCA_001803645.1 Nitrospirae bacterium GWC2_42_7
AAGGCACTTATTGTTTATCATGCTTGTATTGATATTGAGTTCCTGCTCAATGCCTGAAACGAAAATTTATACCCTTTCCCTTCCTGTTCCAGAGAATTTGAATAATAGGTCCTCAGACAGTTCTGTCAGCCTAAGGATACATGCTCCGCGTTATCTTGAACAGCCTTACATAGCACATAGGGTTTCTGAATATCAGCTGGAGATATCAAGGTATTCAAAATGGGATTCATCGCCTTCTGATATTGTTAAGACAGCTTTTAAAGATGCATTGTCTCCTTTATTCAGAGAGATCAGGACCTCAGGTTATGTACCAGAGGGTTTTTATATTATTGACCTTACGCTCAGGAAGTTCGAGAGGACTGATACTGAGAATGGTCCTTTTGCAGAACTCGTATTTGATATAAAGATGCTGTCTCCGGAGAGAAAAGAGATTTACAAAAGTACTGTATCCAAGAGCGTTAAACTGGATGGACGTGACAATCCGGATCTTGCAAAAGCCCTAAGCTCTGCGCTTTCATCTGCTGTTGAAGAAACCAGAAACAGCATAAGCAGCAAGTTGAATACTCCGTTGTAAATCATAAGTCAGCAGTATATTTCTCATATCTAGAAAAAAATTTTATTAACAGATGAGGCTCTTGCAAAAGTCTCCGTCCATGAGATTGCCACGTCGCTCCGCTCCTCCTAAGAAACTTCCACCGCTTAGCATATCGCCCACCCATTCAGAGGACAAGTTTCATGTAGAAAGATTCCCCTCCGTTTCAGGGGTTGAAATACTCGCAATGACAGCAAAGACGCCATTTGTCATTGCGAGCGGAGCGAGACAATCTCGTTTTTTTCGGACTTTTGTAAGAGCCTCGGATATCTTGAGTTTTTGACATATTTTCTTTTCAAATGCTAAAATTCATGCCTTAAAACCATAAAAATAACTATGAATATCAAGAAGATAGAAAAAGGTGTCAGGCTCATACTTGAGGGCATTGGAGAAGACCCCGACAGGCCCGGAATAAAGGACACCCCTGCACGTGTCGCGAAGATGTATCAGGAGATATTCTCAGGCCTTGAAACACCCACCGAAGAGATATTAAAGCATATTGAAGGCGAGAGCCATGATGAAATTGTTCTGCTTAAAGACATACCTTTTTATTCAGTATGCGAGCACCACCTGCTTCCTTTCATAGGTAAGGCGCATCTTGCATACATCCCCGGCGCCGGGAAAATTGCAGGATTGGGCGAACTTGCAAAGGCCCTTGAAATACTTGCCAAAAGGCCTCAGGTGCAGGAGCGTCTTACTGCACAGCTTGCAGATCTGATCATGGAAAAATTAAAGCCCAAAGGCGCAATGGTTATCATTGATGCAGAACATCTCTGCCTTTCGATGAGGGGCATCAAAAAACCCGGTGCAAAGACCGTGACCTCAGCAGTCAGAGGATTATTCAGGTCTAAAGAATCAACAAGACAGGAATTGCTGGAACTGATTAAAATGAGGGATTAAAAGACCGTGAATTACTATCAGTCTCTAAATAGTATTTACAGGCTTTTGTATTTTATTTGTCATGCCCGAGGTTCTTAGTCGGGCATCCAGAGGCTCAAATCTGCTGGATTCCCGCCTGCGCGGGAATGACATGCTTTTGAACATTTAAGATATTAATAACTAATCCCAAATACAGGAGGAAGTAAAATGTCTGCAAAGATCATAAGCGGCACTGAGATTGCCGCGCAAATAAGGGAAGAACTTAAAAAAGAAGTTACTGAGATGAAGGAAAAACATGATGTTGTCCCCGGGCTTGTTACAATACTTGTAGGAAAAAACCCTGCTTCAGTAAGTTATGTCACAGGAAAACACAAGGCAGCAGACGAGATCGGTTTCTTTTCAATACAGGATGATCAGCCTGATGACTTATCCGAGACTGACCTGCTTAATCTTATCGATAAGTACAATAAAGACCCGAAGATCCATGGCATACTTGTTCAGCTTCCCCTGCCAAAACATGTGGATGAAAAGAAGGTGCTTAATGCTATAGATCCAGACAAGGACGTTGACGGATTTCACCCAGTTAATGTCGGGCGTCTGATGATAGGCGGTGATGAAGTTAAGTTCCCTCCTTGTACCCCGGCCGGTATTCAGGAATTGATAGTACGCTCAGGCGTTGAAACTTCCGGCTCTGAGGTTGTTGTTGTTGGCCGCTCGAATATTGTCGGCAAGCCAATTGCCAACATGATGCTCCAGAAAGGCAAGGGCGCGAACTCCACTGTCACAATTGTGCACACAGGAACAAAGAATATGGAAGTTCATTGCAAGCGCGCTGATATTCTCATCGTTGCTGCCGGAGTTCCCGGACTTGTTAAACCTGAATGGATCAAGCCCGGAGCATGCGTAATTGACGTTGGTGTTAACCGTGTTGGAGAAAAGAAGAGCGAAAAAACCGGCAAGATGATCCCGATCCTCAAGGGTGATGTTGACTTTGATGCTGCCAAGGAAATTGCAGGGGCAATAACACCTGTTCCGGGCGGAGTCGGGCCAATGACTATCACAATGCTTATGAAGAATACAGTTAAATCCGCGAAGATCCATGC
>MHDW01000141.1:0-8326 GCA_001803645.1 Nitrospirae bacterium GWC2_42_7
TGGGTTTTTGGTGACAACATTGAGGACAGAATCGGAGTTTTCAAGTATATCTTGCTATTTTTGTTATGCGGTATTATTGCTGATTATACACATGCCCTGATGACAAGCGATCCGGAAATACCGACATTGGGTGCAAGCGGAGCCATCTCAGGAATTTTGGGGAGCTATATGGTTTTATATCCTAAAGCACGTATTAATTTGTTTACTATTGTATATTTTCGGCTGTTAAGATTTTCTTTTCCTGCATGGTTCTATTTGGGGATATGGTTTTTAGGACAGCAATTTCTAAATATTGCACTGGGAGTGCAGGGAGTAGCATGGTATGCTCATATTGGAGGATTTATTATTGGTGCAGTTGTAATATTATTAATGCGGATTGCAAGACTTTTATAATAACAATTGTAAGGAGGGAGAGCCTTCCATGAATATTTTCAAATGGGGATTTGGCACATTCACATATATAAAAGACAAAAATGGATATAACATTAAAACCATTAGGCCTGAAACATAAGGAACAGGTCATAAATATCTACAATTGTTACATAGAAAACAGTTTTGCGGCATATCCTGAAAGCAGGGTCCCCTATGAATTTTTCGAACAGTTATTAAAGATGTGCGAAGGCTATCCTTCAGCCGTTGCCGAAGACGAAGGAGGTAATGTCCTGGGTTTTGGCCTTTTGAGGCCGTACCATACCTTCCCTGTGTTTTCCAGAACTGCATTTATAACATATTTCATAAAGCCGGAATTCAGGCACAAGGGGATAGGGAAGCAGATCCTCGAATATCTTATCGTGAAGGGAAAGGAAAAAGGTATTGCCTCGGTATTGGCTGACATATCGTCATTGAATATTCAGAGCATTGATTTCCACAGGAAGAATGGCTTTATGGAATGCGGCCGTTTTGAAAATGTCGGGGTTAAGAACGGGAAAATATTCGACGTTGTTTATATGCAAAAAAAATTATAACGGTTCACTGCTTCTCTGCTTAATTAATTTCCTCAATGTCTTTGTATCTCATCCCCATCGACTCTGCCAGCGGTTTCAGAACAATTTCACCTTTATAGGTATTAAGACCGCTTTTTATTTCAGGATTCTCCCTTATCGCTTTTTCAATGCCAGTATTCGCAAGGATCTTGATATAGGGAAGGGTTGCGCTTGTAAGCGCTGCTGTTGAAGTGCATGGGTAAGCTCCGGGCATATTGGACACTGTGTAGTGGATTATGCCGTCAATCTCATATGTCGGATTGTCATGGGTTGTCGGCCTTGATGTTTCAAAACATCCTCCCTGATCAATAGACACGTCAACGATCACAGAACCCTTCTTCATTGTTTTCAGCATCTCCTTTGTTATCAGCACAGGCGTCTTTCCACCGGTAACAAGAATAGCTCCGATCACTATATCAGCATCCTTTATCTGTTTTCTGATATTCTGCTCCGAAAAAAGCAGAGTTTTAATCCTGCCCTTGAATATATTCTCAAGCCTTTGTAATTGTTCGGCCCTCTTGTCTATGACAACAGTATCCATTTCAAGGCCAACGCAGACACGGGCTGAGTTTGTCCCTACAACACCAGCGCCGATTATCAGGACTTTTCCGGAGCTGGCGCCTGTTGCTCCGGTGACAAGCACTCCGCTTCCCCCATGCTCTTTCTGAAGAAAGTAGGCAGCCATTATAGGCGCCATCCTTCCTGCTATCTCGCTCATTGGCGCAAGCAAAGGCAGAGTCCCGTCTTTCTGAAGGGTTTCATAACCTATGCCTGTTACTTTTTTATTCAGAAGCAGTTCAGTAAGCAGCCGGTTTGGTGCCAGATGAAGATATGTGAATATGGCCTGGCCTTCCCTGATAAGGCCGAACTCGGAAGGGAGAGGTTCTTTGACCTTAACTATCAGGTCTGAGTTTCTGAAGAGCGTGTCCCGGTCGATGATATCAGCGTCTGCGTCAAGATAATCAGCATCTTTGATCCCGCAGCCTCTTCCTGCTCCCTCTTCAATGAGAACTGTATGCCCGTCTTTTTTTAATTCTTTTGCGCCTATGGGTGTAACAGCTACCCTGAATTCATCTGTTTTTATCTCTTTTGGAACGCCTATTACCATGTCAGTGAGATCAGGCTTTCAATATCTGACTGAAGACGGTTGAATTTACATCTGATAACGAGGCAATTTTCTGACCGGTAACAGTGGCCGTTCTTTATCACTACATGAACATTGATCCCTGTAGTTGCGCTGTGTGGACAGGGAATATGGAGTTTGTCAGTTGTTTCCGAATAACGCTTTTCAAGATGTCTTGTTTTCATAATATAAGCTAATTCCTTAATTACATCTGCTCAACAATATACCCTTTATCCCAAAGCAATTCAATAATTCCCTTTTCTCCTATCAGGTGGGCAGCGCCGACAACCACGAAATAGGTCCCGCCTTTTTTAAGGAATCCCTCGATCTTTGAGGTCATGTTCTTATTTCTTGTAAATAATATTTTATTGTAAACCGAAGAGAGTTTTTTGTCTTTTTTAAGATCTTTCAGTATCATCATCTCCATGTCCCCGGTATCTCCTGATTTCCATGCCCTGACCAATCTGTCAACATATGGCCCGATTTTTTCCATTTCCTTTAAAGTATACAATAGAAAAAGTTCTTGCTCCTGCTCTGAAAAACCCGAAAAAAGATCCATCTGGGATTCAAGACTCTCAAGTTCAATGACCTTCTTTTCGCTGGACTTTGAGAGAAAATGCATATCAATGCCGAGTGACGGATCGAACCCCAATTTTAAAAGTTTAACAGACATCAAACTTAATGCAGCAAGCCATGGTTTCTGTTTGCTTATGAGTTCAAGAGGAATGCCAGACACTGAGATCTCCTTTTTTAGCAGTTCGTATGTTTCGGAAGAAATATGTTTTTCGATCGTGTCATTCCCGTGATATATTGCACTTTCCATTAATTTTGGAATGTCTTTTTCTTTTATGTCATTAATATTGATCTCAACTGCGAGAGAGTTTGATCTGTCAAAAGCATCCTCGATCTTCTTATTCAGAGGATAGCTCTCTTTTTTCATTACATGGATCGAACCGAGAATATAGGCAGTTCCTGTTTCTGATTGGACTTTCCAGAGAAAGTTCTTATTGTCCTGAGCTGAAGCATGGCCAGCATGGACCGATAAATTGAACAAGACAAAAATAATAGGTACTGTTAAAATCCTGACAAGTCTTTTTCTCATATCATGTATTCCCGTCCTTTTATTGTTAGAGTGATTATAACATGCCTGCGGGAATTGGTTTAATCTTGATTTTAAAGCAAGCCCGTTCAAAAAAACTTCTACTTTATAACGGGTAGAATTGACTGTTAACTGACTGCATGATATTCTTTAAATAAAAAAATAAGGAGGAGAAAGTGCTGAAGGAATTTAAGGAATTTGCATTAAAGGGGAATGTTATTGACATGGCTGTAGGTATTATCATGGGTGCTGCATTTGGGTCAATTGTCACCTCGCTTGTTGCGGATGTTATAATGCCTCCTATCGGATTGCTGTTGGGGAAAGTAGATTTCAGCAACCTTTTTGTTGTGCTTAGCAGCGGCAAAGTGCCGGGGCCGTACAGCTCTCTTGCTGATGCAAAGGCAGCCGGCGCTGTCACGCTTAATTACGGCTTGTTTGTCAATACAATCATAAGCTTTGCAATAATTTCCTTTGCTGTTTTTATTCTTATAAAAAATATCAACAGGCTTAAGAGAGCTGAGGAAGCTCCGCCGGCAGTGCCGACAAACAAAGAGTGCCCTTTTTGTCTTGAAGCCATACCGGTAAATGCAGTTAAGTGCGGACATTGCACATCAAATCTGCCGCAATAATTAATAATAACTAAAACCATATAGGGGGAAAAATGAAAAAGATACTTTTAGCAGGGATCCTTATTTCAGTTTTACTGACTTCTTTGTCCTATGCCGGATTCTTTGACAATGTGTTTAAGGGCCTTGGTAGTTCAACTCAGAGCGGTCCTGATGACAAGAGCATAGTCTCAGGGCTTAAAGAGGCATTGGCCATAGGAACTGAAAATGCAGTTAAAAATGTGTCCCAAACAGACGGTTATTTCAGGAACCAGCTGATCAAGGTCCTGATGCCTGAAAAGATCCAGAAGGTTGCAGATGTGCTTAAAAAAGTCGGATACCAGAAAGAAGTTGATGACTTTATACTCAGCATGAACCGTGCTGCTGAAAAAGCTGCACCGCAGGCGGCCTCTTTTTTTGGTGATGCGATTAAAGAGATGAATTTTGAGGATGCAAGAAAGATACTAAATGGAGGTGATACTTCAGCAACAGAATATTTCAAATCAAAGACAAATGAAAAAATATATAACTCTTTCAAGCCGGTTATAGCATCAAGCATGAACGAAGTTGGTGTGACACGCTCTTACAAGGAGATGATCGGCAAATATGAATCCATACCTTTTATGAAGTCAGAATCTCTTGATCTGGACCACCATGTAACAGCAAAGGCTCTGGAAGGTTTGTTCACTATAGTAGGGCAGGAGGAGAAGAAGATAAGAACTGATCCTGCAGCCAGGGTCACAGATCTGTTAAAGACGGTTTTTGGTAAATAATATGCAGGTTGTTTGGACTTTAAATCTGTCATTCCCGAAGTCCTTAGTCGGGAATCCACCCTTCGACAGGCTCAGGGTGACATTTGTCATGGTGAGCTTGTCGAACCATGGATGCCGGATCAAGTCCGGCATGACGGAAAAGGCATATTTATAAACAGACACTAATTAGTTGGCCCGATCAAATTTGATCTTTATTTGAAAGAACGAGTTCTCTGAGAGAGATCTTCCCAACAGAACCTGCAGAGGCATTTTCCATCTGTTTCATAATATTGTCGACTTCAGGTATTAAGATGTCCTTTGAACTTGAAGTATCCCGGTCTTCTCCAAAAAGCCTGACCGAATCAATGATCTCTTTTACATAGATCGTTTCGATCTCTTTTCCAGGAAAGAATGCCGGAGGTTCATTATCAGTAGCGACAACAAGACCTTTTTGTCCAAGTATTGGAATTATTTTTTCAACAGCCTCTGGCAGTAGAGAGAGCCGCGTTGCAAGTGATTCTATTTTCCATGGCTGTTTGTTGAAATGAAAACTATGGCCTATAAGGAACATGATATTTAAGGCCAGCCTTTCCCTGTCCTTTATGCTTAAAGAAAAAGTCCTTTTCTTTGCGGCAATTAACATTGGATACTGGCTGTAGTATGAGACCCTGGCGCCGACCAGAAGAATAAAGAAGTTCCAATAAAGCCAGATGAGGCTGAGAAGCAAGGTCGCAAAACCCGAGTATATTGCTGAATATTTTGCCGGTGATACGACCACGAGCGTGAAAAACTGTCCGAGAGCTACCCATAATATTCCTGCAAATACTCCGCCCCATAGAGCAGGCTTGAATTTGACTTTTGTATTTGGCAAAGTTTTATAGATGAATGTAAACACGGCAGAAACAATAAGATATGGCATGAATTTACCGGCAATAACAAGCAAGGGCCCCAATGTCTCAATTTTTGTAAGTTTCTGAAGAAAGCCCAGTTGTGATATTGAGGTAATTACACCTGCAAGCGAAAAAACAAGGACAGGGCCGACAAGCAGTATGCTCAGGTAGTTGTTGAACCTTTTTGCGAATCCCCGTGAATTCTTAACATTCCAGATATAGTTCAACGCACTTTCAATTTTATGGATCTCTGACATAACCGTATATATGAGCAGTGCAAGGCCGATCGAGCCGATGACACTTATTTTTACATTCTCGACGAACTCAATGATCTTAAGGGAAAGATCAATCCCCTGCGGACCGAGAGGTTCAAGAAAGTAATAGAGCATGATCAATAGTTTGGTATGAACGCCGAAGGCCTTAAGTATTGAGAAACTTACTGCCAGCAGAGGGACGATAGCAAGAAGGCTCGTGTAGACAAGGCTCATTGACCTCATTGCAAGCTGTTCTTCTGAGAGTTCGAGAACAAACAAGTAAACCAACCGCAGTAATTTGACCACAAAAGATCTCAGCCTGCCGGAGGAAGTAAGGTCAATATCCCAGAGTTTTTTTGTGATGTAATTGTCTGTTTTAGTCAGTAAATTCGGCATAGTTATATTTAATACGATTTTATCATAATTTCTATCAGATCATGATATGGCATTGGGCAGCCAGTGTTGTCCGGATTGCAACTTGGGGATGCTTATCCACTGTAGTTCTCCAGGACAGAGAAGAACTACAGTGGATTCATTATTACTTCAGGACCGCAGTCCCGGAATTTGAGATAGACCGAAGAATTTCGTTGCAAATAATCTCAGCGAGTGGGTTTTTAGACAATGCAGAACTGTGGAATGAGGAACTTGAGGACAACGGTATTTTGTTCGTTCCCAGGAAACTTGCTGTGGCAGTCGCTTTTCCATTGAAGTTATAGCCAAAATCATAGAAATATATTGATAGTGTTATCCCCAGCTTGAATTTACCACTTATCGTGCCGTCAGAGAGGCTTTCTTTTCCTTTAAAACTGTTCTTGGAAATAATAACGTCATGGACATCAACTGTATATCCGTACATATCGAGGATGTCTTCCATCATGGTTTCCATATAAGATGCGATGTCATCGTTGGATAGAGTTACTGTAAATTTGCCTTTATTCAGGATATAGGTGCCACCCACATCGATCATTTCAAAAGAACCGTCATTGTAAAAAGTAAATGAATCAGTAAAATATTCTGTGTCTGAACCAGAGCCAAATCCACTAGCTGATAGTTTTACGTTTGCTACCCCTGATACATCCCATGTGCCCTCAACTGAAGACCATGCAGAATTAGAGAATGAGATTGCAAAAAAACATGCGATTAAAATAAACAATAGCCTTCTAAACATAATAATTTACCTCCTGTAATGTTTTCTGGAAACTGTTTCTATTATTTAAAATATAGTTATTCTGCTTTCTTTGTTGATATTTAATATATTAGGTGCAAAATATATTTGTCAATGATTTTATTTGCATAAAAGTTTTTTAAAATAAGGCGATTATTTATTGCTATAACCTTCAGGAAAATCAATTCGTTCCGCTTCGGCAATCAAATGAAAATGGGCGAACTCCGTTCGCCCCAATTATTTAAACCGATTTCCTGAATGTCAGGTTATTAATCTATAAGATAAATCTACTCCCTGTGATATTATAAAAACATGAGCCTATTTATAATCTTCTTTTTCTCGGTTTATGCCGGAATGCACATATATGCATTTCACAAGGCAAAGTCTGCGGTTCCTTTTGGCACAAAGACAGGCATTTGCCTGGCCATTTTTATGCTGGTGATGATCATGGCCCCTCTTATTATCCGCTATCTCGAAAAGGCCGGACTGGAAACGCAAGCGAGAATCTCTGCATTTACAGGATATACATGGCTTGGGGTACTTTTTCTGTTCTGCTCCTGTGCGGTTGCAATAGATGTTTATCGCCTTTTGGTATATTGCGCCGGATTTGTGCTGCATAAAGATATATCTATGATTACTCCTTCTGCAAAATTATCATTTTTTGTGCCTGTATTGCTTTCAGCAGCTATAGCAACTTATGGGTATTTTGAAGCAGGAAATATTAAAACAGAGAAGATAGTAATAAGATCTTCTAAAATATCAAAAGAAGCAGGAAGCATAAGGATAGTGCAGATATCCGATGTTCATCTGGGCCTTATTGTCAGGGGGAAAAAGTTGAAGAAAATACTTCAGGAGGTCAAAGCATTAAAACCTGATATCCTTGTTTCAACAGGGGACCTTGTTGACGGCCAGACCTGCAATCTAAAAGACCTTGTAACCCTTTTTCAGGAGATAAATCCAAGATACGGAAAATTTGCGATAACAGGAAACCATGAAGTTTATGCCGGATTAAAAGATGCTAAGTGTTTCATTGAAGATGCGGGTTTTATACTCCTTAGAGGAGAGTCGATGAATATCGGAGGTTTGATCAACATTGCAGGGGTTGATGATCCGGCAGGCAGGAATTTCCATATTTCAAAAACCATTTCGGAGAAAGAATTGCTTTCAACTCTTAAGAAAAATATATTTACGCTTTTGCTGAAACACAGGCCAATAGTGGACAAGGAATCACTCGGATTGTTTGACCTTCAGCTCTCCGGCCATGTCCACAAAGGCCAGATATTCCCATTCAGCATAATTACATGGCTCTATTATCCGGTCGATTCCGGAGTTGCAAATCTTCTGGATAGTTCCTATTTGTATGTCAACAGGGGTTCTGGCACATGGGGGCCACCTATACGTTTTTTATCGTCTCCAGAGGTGACATTGATAGAGCTGATACACAAAGATTAATAA
>MHDW01000141.1:8368-12313 GCA_001803645.1 Nitrospirae bacterium GWC2_42_7
TAGAGTTTGCGATACTCCGGACAATGTTAAACCAGAGGATCAAGCCAATTGTGCTTGGGAGCGGGAGCTGGAAGTGGTGTGCAAGCCTTCAAATGTAGAAGGATGCCTAAAGCTCAGCCACCGCAACCATTTAACAAAGACTCGTGGTTTGCTGACTTTGGGGTATCGCATCAAATATCTGGAGCCGTATGAAGGTAAGATTGGCCGCCAGTTTTTTATGAGTTTCAGCGCTAAAACTGCTGACACTAAGGTTGTCCAAAGAAGCTGACCTGAATATGGCTTCAGTTTTTTTATGCCTGAAACCAAATAACGCTATTATCTCCTAATTTGTTCTCTTAATACTAATTGACTGATAAGTAAGGTTTTTGTTTTACTACGGTCGGACTGGGCGGTTAGCTCAGTTGGGAGAGCGCCACGTTCGCAACGTGGAAGTCGGGGGTTCGAATCCCCTACCGTCCACCAGTAAACCCAAAGCATTAAGGCATCTCTGATTTAGGGCCATATATCTAGCCTATATTATTCATAAACCAGTTGTGTATTTCTCAAATACGGCTGAAAAAATTCTTGAAATCCTCATGTAGTAATGGATTTATAATCTCCGTTTTCCTAACACTCTGTCATTAATCTGTAATGTTATATTTTATACATTCAAGTATTTTCCCCCCGCATCTGAGAAATTCATGAATTAAGAGTGTTAGTCAACTTTTTTTTCAGGGATGGAGTCGGACGTTATTGAATTTAAAATAATCGCGTAGTAAAGATAACACAATGATATGACGAAGGCTATTAGTGTACGGTATGGAAAAGGAATATCTAAAATTGCATGCGCAGTCTGAAGCATGATAGCCGGAGTAAATGAAACAACTGCCAGACGGACCAATGATCTGAAGTCAATATTTACCTGTATTGTATTTGCAAACAGTCTGCCAAATCCGGCAGCCAGAAGAACCTGTATTATATGGAAAAAAAACGAGAAAAGTATCACAAAGGGGAAGAGGATAAATGGGAAAAGCATATTAAAGTCTTCTATCCATTGTTGCAGTACTTTTTGATCAATGGTTAAGTTCTCTATTCCCTGCAGATCAAATGCCCGGGTATTAAAAGGGTAGTTCTTTATGATGAGTTTTGTGTTTGTCAGCAATAAATAAGCAGTTGTTTTATCCAGAGATGTTATCTGTCCGGATGTGTCGATTATGGCAAAAGGCTTATCATTAGCAGTGTCGTTAATGTAGAAGGGGGTAGGCTCTTTAATGGTTGCGCGCCCCTTAGAAATGGTAATGACCGGGACTTGTTTGACGTATTTAAAGGATTCAGCTGATATAAAATCAGATACCTCGGAATGTATACGGGATATTTCCGGGATCCAGAATAAACATAAAATAAAAAACAGATAGCCCAGGCAAAGGCCCTTACGTTTTTTTCCTATCTCCTGATAAAAAGATCTCGAATAGAACGACAGGTAAAGGTAATCAAAAAAGCTGTATTTTTTCATCTGAAATTTTCTTTTATCTCCACGGTATAAGCTGAAGTCAATCAAAACATATAAGTAAACATTGCATGATTTTAACATAATTTTTCAATTATTCAGTAGCTTGACATTCATTGTGGATGTGATAGGCTTTTAATAAGAAACAACAAAATATACAATCTTACTTTTAACAATCTAAAGATGGAGGTATATATGAAACTGCTTAAATATTTAGTTATTTTAATGCTTTTTTCCGGGATTGGTTTTGCTGAAGAAAAAGCCCAAAAGATCTATACTGCATCGATCGATGCAGACGGAGTACAGAGGGTAAAGATGGTGGGCGGAGGGTATTATTTTGACCCGAACTATATTATCGTTAAAGTGAATGTGCCGGTAGAACTTTTGGTCAGTAAGGTAGGGGGTTTTACCCCTCATAATATATTAATGAAGTCACCTGAAGCCGGAATGAATTTTAATGAAGATCTGGGCAAGGAGCCTAAGACAATAAAGTTCACACCCACAAAAACAGGTAAATTCCCGGTTTACTGCGATAAGAAATTTCTTTTTTTCAAAGACCATAGAGACAAGGGAATGGAAGGCACTATTGAGGTTAAGGAATAGTTACTAAAAAACATAAAGAAACTGAAAGGAGGAAAAACTTATGCCGTACGCTGCGAAGGATTACAACAAACTGATAGGAATGGAAGGCTTCAGTGAAACGCTTCTTAAAAACCACTTTACTTTGTATCAGGGATATGTAACGAACACGAATAAACTGGTGGACATACTTGAGCAGATGCTGAAGGACGGAAAGACAGCAACACCGGAGTACGCTGAGCTTAAAAGGCGGTTTGGATGGGAGTTCAACGGGATGCGTCTTCATGAGTATTATTTTGAAAATCTCGGTGGGAAAATCGCACTCGATAAATACGGGACCCTTGGCAAACAGATTCAGTGTGATTTCGGGAGCTATGAGGTATGGGAAAAGGATTTTAAAGCAACCGGAATGATGAGAGGCATTGGATGGGTTATACTCTATCAGGATATTATGAACGGCAGGCTCTACAACTTCTGGATAAATGAGCATGACGTCTCTCACCCGGTTGGATGCAATCCTATACTTATAATGGATGTCTTTGAACACGCTTTTATGCTTGATTACGGATTAAAGAAGGCGGACTATATTGAGGCATTTTTTAAGAATATAGACTGGTCAGCATCTGAAGCGAGGCTGAAACCAAAAAAGGAGGAGTAAATGCCGGTAATTGAATATTCAGGAATAAAGATAGATCTGGACGATGAGGGTTATCTTGTAAACCCTGATGACTGGAATGAAAAGGTTGCCTGTGCAATAGCTGAAAGGGAAGACGTGGAGGAGCTTACAAAAGACAGGATGGACATAATAAAATTTATGAGAGAACATTACAAAAAATATAATTTTTTCCCTATCCTTAATGCAGTCTGCCTGAATATACACCAACCCAGGGAATGTGTAAAGCAGCAGTTCATCGAGCCTATTAAGGCGTGGAAGATCGCAGGGCTTCCGAAGCCCTTGGAGCAGGTGATAGTTTATCTAAAGGGTGAAGGAGGAATTGTTTAGAAAATTAAAGCTCGATTTAACAAATTTAAGGAGGTTTATATGGCATACACTGATGAAAAGTTGAGGGCAAAGATACTCGAGATGTACCCTGAAACAGTAAAACATGGCATCGAAATTGGGCTTGATTTCAATAAGGAAAAGAACGCGTATATGATAAAATTCAAAAAAGGCGGCCATGAGCTCACAACACATCTCGAGAAAAAAGATGCTGATGACTGCATGAACGATATCAAGTGTATTTATCTCGGGGTTCAGGTCGGACAGTTCGTGAAGAATTTTGAAGAGGCTGAAAAATAATGAAAAAAAATGTCGGGGGAATAGATAAAACATTGAGAATTGTTTTGGGGCTGGTCCTGCTGTTAGCAGGAATGTTTGCACCTTTGGGTGCAAACTTGAGAGTTCTGGCATTGGTACTGTCTGCTGTGGCGCTCCTTACAGGGATATTTGGGTTTTGACCTCTCTGGAAGGTGCTAGGGATTAGCACCATGAAAGACAATAAATAATTTAAGGAAGTAATATTTATAGACCCTGGATTGCGACCCCATAACTTTTCTGATCAAGGATCCGCCTTTTTTCTGCAAACAGAAAGGCTTGGGAAAGGACGGCTTTTAGTGCTTAAAATCACTTAGCCCAGATTATTCATTAACTATGAAAGTTGCAACTGGACATAGTATTTTCACTCATTCTCGGTCTTCGACCTCCGAGGTATTTGTCCTCTTTGTTCTTAAATTTATATGCTGTATGAGTATCGGCCAAATAAAGCCGCTCAAATACTATATCCAGTCTGCATTTGAGAAAATTTATGAATAAAGTGGGTTGGAACGTGGAAAATTGAACAGACTTGCCAATGAAAGATCACCATATCTCAGACATGCAG
>MHDW01000142.1:0-4587 GCA_001803645.1 Nitrospirae bacterium GWC2_42_7
GTTATTGAAAATGTAGTGCCGACTTTGGCCGATTGAGCGAACTAACTTATTGATTTGCAAAAACTTTAAATTTCAAACTGCGGAAGTTGGGTTAAGGAAACCGAAAGGCAAAAAAACTGACGCAATCATTAAAGAGCTGAGGGGTAGATGATTACGGCAATAGACACGAATATACTCCTCGACATACTGATACCTGATGAAGAGCATGCTCATGCATCAAAAAAATTGCTCGAAATATATAATGAAAAAGGCAGCCTGATAATATCCGAAATAGTATTTACTGAACTTGCCTCTCAATTTTTGTCTGAAAAAGAAATAAAGGCCTTTTTATCTGATACTTCTATCAGATTGGTCCATTCAAACGAAAAGTCGCTCTCCCTTGCCGGAGAAAAATGGAAAGAATATTCAAAAGGCAGGCAGGATAATCTTCAGTGCCCTTCCTGCGGGAAAAAGATGTCTGTTCATTGTCCTGCATGTAACAAAAACATTTCGTTCAGACAGCATATAATCAGTGATTTTATTATCGGCGCGCATGCTCTTGTTCTGTCGGATCTACTTCTCACAAGAGACAGAGGCTTCTACAAAACCTATTTCAGAGACCTCAAAATAATACAGGAAACATGATTTAATGAATTGACGACCTGAGAAGCAGGAGGCCGCAGGGGATTATCTTCGTGGAAAATTAGAAGCAGTAAGGGTATAATAATTCAACCGAACAGACATAAACACATGTCTGTCATGCCGGATTTAATCCGGCATCCAGAAATACACTGGATTCTTAATAATAAATCGAGGATAACTTAATGGAATTTGCGCCTAAATGGATAGCGTGGGAGATAACGAGGAGATGCAATCTGCGTTGTGTTCACTGTCGTTCATCATCAGAACTTGAGGCCAAGGACCATCCAGATTTTTCTCTTGAAGAGGCTTTTAGGGTACTGGATGATATATCTGATTATGCCAAACCAGTTGTAGTTCTTTCAGGCGGAGAGCCTCTTGTAAGAAAAGACGTCTTCGAAATAGCAAGATACGGAACTGACAAAGGCTTAAGAATATGCCTTGCAACAAATGGGACACTTGTTACAGATGAGATATGTTTAAAGATAAAAGATTCCGGGATCAGGATCGTCTCTCTGAGTCTTGATGGCTCTGAGGCTTCTGTGCATGATGATTTCAGGAATCAAAAGGGAGCTTTTGCCGGAACAATAAATGCTGCAAGACTTTTTAAAGAGCATGGAATTGAATTCATTGTGAATTCCTCTTTCACAAAAAGGAACCAGGAAGAGATACCGAAGATCTATAGGCTCGCAAAAGAACTTGGCGCAACAGCATGGTATATGTTCATGATTGTTCCAACAGGCCGGGGCGAGGAGATAATGAAGGAGCTCATATCAAAAGAGGAATATGAAAAAATACTCGACTGGCATTATGACATGGAAAAAGAAGAAGACACCATGCTGGTAAGGCCGACCTGCGCTCCTCATTATTACAGAGTGGTGCTCCAGCGTTCAAAGGAAGAAGGAGAGAAGTTCAAAAGGCGCACATTAAAATTTTCCACAGGAGGGGCAAAGGGATGTTTGGCAGGACAGCTTATATGCCTGATAGATGTTGACGGCAATGTGCTCCCATGCAGTTACTTTCCAAAACCAGCCGGAAATATAAAGGAAAAATCGTTCAAAGATATATGGGAAAATTCAGAGCTCTTTAAAGACCTGAGAGACTTTAAAAAATATAAGGGCAAATGCGGCGCTTGTGAATTCGTAAATGTATGCGGAGGATGCAGGGCAAGGGCATACTCAGTCTATGGCGATTACCTTGCAGAAGAGCCGTTTTGCAGCTTTGTGCCGAGAAAATTAAATAAGAACTGAGAAATTGGAGGAAAAATGAATGATACTTTTTTAAAGGCATGCCGTGGTGAGAAGGTTGAATATACGCCTGTATGGCTGATGCGTCAGGCAGGGAGATACATGAAGGAATATCAGGAGGTCCGTTCGACTGTTGATTTTCTGACTTTATGTAAGACCCCTGAACTTGCTGCAAAGGTCACTTTACAGCCTGTGGACATTCTCGGGGTTGATGCAGCAATACTTTTTTCAGACATACTTATTCCTGTTGAGGCGATGGGTATGAACCTTGAATTCCATGACCAAAAAGGGCCGGTACTCGGAGAGCCTGTCCGCACAAAGGCAGGTGTAGATAAGCTTATAATACCTGATACTGAAGACAGCATGTCTTTTGTTCTGGAAACGATAAAGATCCTCAGGCGAGAGCTCGAAAACAAGGTGCCGCTTATAGGTTTTTCCGGCGCGCCATGGACTCTTGCGACATACATCATCGAAGGCGGAAGTTCGAAGAATTTTCTGAACACGAAAAAGATGATGTATCAAAACCCGGGACTTTTCAGCATGCTGATGGAAAAAATTACTGCAACAATTATCGAATACCTCACAGCACAGATAAAAGCAGGCGCACAGGCTGTGCAGCTATTTGATTCATGGGCAGGAATATTATCACCTTTTGATTACGAGAAGATCATCTTTCCATATGTGAAGAAAACTATAAAAGCATTAAAAAAACAGGATGTGCCTGTTATCTATTTTGTGAATAATTGCGCAGGCCTTTTAGAGATAGCAAAGAAATCCGGTGCAGATGTTATCGGCATTGACTGGCGTGTTGATATGGCCAAAGCAGTGAAGCGTCTAGGCAAGAAGGTCTCTGTTCAGGGCAATCTTGATCCATGTGTTCTCTTCGGGCCAAGAGAGCATATAGAGGAAAGAGTTCAGGACATCCTCGGCAAGGCACGTACTGCACGCGGACATATTTTTAATCTGGGGCATGGAATTCTTCCTGAAACACCTGTAGAGAATGCTATTGCAATGGTCGAGGCAGTACATAAATTCAGCAGGATTTAAGAAGTTCCGGGGGTAAGTATTATATGAGAAGCAAGACAGTATTAGTAGTCGATGATGATATTGATTTACTGCCGGTCGTCTGCGATGTGTTGAAAAGCAAAGGGTTGCATGCGATCGGGGTGTCAGATGGTATAACTGCTATACAGGTTTTCAATAACGAAAAACCTGATGCAGTCCTTCTTGACCTTGATATGCCGGGCATGAATGGTGTTGAGATAATGCAGGCAATTAAGAGAATTGATAATAATGTGCCGGTTGTTATTTTGACAGCCCACGGTGATATATCAATGGCAGTAAAGGCAGTAAAGTGCGGCGCATACGATTTTATTCTTAAACCCCCTGACTTTGAGAGCCTTGTTGTGACTATTAAAACAGCTATAGAGATGCCTGACGATAAGGCGGCAGAGAAAAGCAAAAGATTTTATGATATGTTTAAGAAGCATTTATCAGAACATATCGGACTGCAAGGATATGATGATCCAAAAATAAACCTGTATAAGACCCTTACAGAACGCGAAATTGAAATTCTATATTTAACAGCCAAAGGTCTCAGCAGTACAAAAATTGCATTACAGCTATCGATCAGCCCCCGCACGGTTGAGACACACCGGACTAATCTGATGCGAAAACTCGGACTAAACAATAAGTCAGAAATTATACTCTTTGCCCTCAAGAAAAATATCCTGCTTTAACTCTGGTAGTTTCTGTAAAGTTTTCCTGCTGTTCTTTTTAACCTACTTTTTTCTATATAAAATAGACTAAGTAGTTTTACGGATATACAAGCCTTGGAAAATAAAGTAAAATTCAATTAAGAGTTTGGATAAGTGATCGGGGGTTGACCATTCAGTTATCTACACCAGGATTACTTAACCTGTATTAATTTTTATGGATGGTACATGGAAAAAATGAAACATCAGATATTATGTGTTGACAGTAAGTCATTTAACCTGCAACTTCTGGAATTGATTCTCAGACGTGATGACTACATTATATTTAAGGCAAAAGACAGTGAAGAGGCTTTTGATCTGCTCAGAACACAAAATATCGACCTGGTCATTCTCGAAACATCAATGGCGTCTATAGATGGTTTTAGGACATGCAGTAGGATTAAAGATGACGATAACTTAAAGAATATTCCTGTCATATTGATCACAAATATGGGCTTGATCGAAGAAAGAGTAATTGGAATGAGGGCTGGGGCGGATGATTTTATAACAAAACCATTTGATAACATGGAGGTGACTTCAAAGGTGGGCAGGCTTCTCAAGCGAAAGGACATTACAGAAAGGCTTCACCTGGCATATCGCAATCTCACCACACTGACTGAATTTGGTGAAGAAATGATGGACACTTTTAACCCATTCAGCTTTGATTTAATGTCACATATCGAGATCCTTGTTAACAAGATCATAAGGAAAACAGAAATCCAGGAAGAAAAACCCGGGATAGTTATGGTCGGCGTAATGGGGGGAAAGGAAGTAAGGCAATGGTATTATTTTGAGCATTCCGGATATAAACTTAAAAAAACTCTCCTTGCTTTTGATATTGGATGGAAACTGCCGTTGCAAAAAATAGATGGTCCGGAAAGCTGCGCTTTTAATAAGGAGAGTATCAGCAGTTCACACCTATACCCTTTGCTTGAGGAACTGAAGAGCCTTGATATTGATATTTCGAA
>MHDW01000142.1:4603-4917 GCA_001803645.1 Nitrospirae bacterium GWC2_42_7
GGTAACTGACTATGATTCCCTTGTCCTTAGGAATATGGTAATGCAAAGCCAATTTTTGAACTCTATATCTTCCCGGATCAAGGACTCTGACGATATGTTTTCGTATGCGGTGGATACTCTCTCAGAGTTGACGGAGAAAAACGCAAATGCAGAATCTCATATACTCAATGTAGGCACTTATTCAGCCATTATGGCTGAACAGCTTGGATTGCCAGAGAGATTCATCAAGACGATCTGCACACAGGCCAGAATGCACGATCTTGGCAACTGCAGAATACCCATCAGCATTCTCCATAAGCCGGGAAAACTTACGG
>MHDW01000143.1:0-1103 GCA_001803645.1 Nitrospirae bacterium GWC2_42_7
TCAGACATCAATCATTATATAAACCGGTATAAATTCGACAACCCTGCACTTCTTGCTGCTTGCTACTCGTCACAATAGGCCAAAGTCAAGGCCCTCTCCCTCCAGGGGAGAGGGTAATAAAACTGCCCCTCCCTTGAGGGGAGGGGATGAAGGGGAGGGTGATATCTGTGGTCTCATTAGTAAGTGTTCACCCGGTTCAGTTTTAATGATTTCCATTGAATATCCTTCAGAATTATGCTACATTCCTTTTAATTCTACCACAGAATGTCTTGCGTATTTGACTTGGGTACTGAAACGGGATAAAGTTTAAATATAAACAGGAAACTGCAAAACAAATACCATCTAAGGAGGAATTTTATGGAAGACATTAAACGTATTCTTGTTGTAAGCAGAACGACCAAGTATTGCAGAAAGGCTTTGCAGTATGGGGTATCCCTGGCTAAAAAATGTGGCGCTGAACTTTATGTTATTCATGTGGTACATGAACCTTTCCTTTTCGGGGGGTGGAATCTGCCAATGCCGACTCTTCAAAAAGAATACAAAAAAGCACTGGATGCGGCAAAGAAGGAACTGGATGCTGTTATTGATCAGGAGAAAAAGAAAGGCGTGAACATAAAGGAGTTGATCGTGGAGGGAAAGCCTACAGAGGAGATATTAAAAGCTGTTAAAAAACAGAAAATAGATCTTTTAGTTATGCTTGCCCATGAAGAGGGGAGATTTGAGCACTTTCTTTTTGGTCGGAGCAATGATGAGATATTCCGCAAGTTGCCATGTTCTGTTCTAATGATAAAAAATGAACCTCAACCTGCGTAATGCTATAAAGATTTTTATTGGCTGCTGAGGACTAATTTTACCTCTTTAAAAAAGACCCGTTGCAGGTCTGTACGACGTCAGGCAGCCTTGCAGCGGGTTTATAATACTTTCCTTAGATATTTCAAGGCTGCTGCAATCTTGTCAAGGCTGTCCCCTCTCTGTTTGCGAATATGATACAATTGTGCGGAGTACGAATAATAATCGAAATGGGGATATGAGAAAAGCAGACGAAAGAGAGAGGGAGACAGGGAAGGTGTCCCTTAATGTCGATGAAAGCTGAACCGAATATG
>MHDW01000143.1:1143-8153 GCA_001803645.1 Nitrospirae bacterium GWC2_42_7
CCTCCGCTTCTTCTTGCGCCGATGGCAGGCCTTACCCACAGCGCCCTCCGGCGGATCATGCTCGGTTTCGGCGGGGTCGGCTTGTTGTCTACTGAAATGCTTTCGGCAAGAAGACTGCCGAATGAAAATCCCCGCATCTCCCCGTATCTTATCAGGTCCGAAAGGGAAAGCCCGCTTTCCTATCAGCTTCTGACTTCCTCTGACAAAGATATAGGCCGGGCCATTGATGCGCTTCACAAATTTAAGGCTGATGCTGTTGATCTGAATATGGGCTGTCCCTCGACAGCAGTCGGCAAGTTCGGCGCAGGTGTCATGCTGATGGAGCGACCGGATGAGACCCGCCGCATCGTGGCTGAGGCCAGAAAGCGCACAGCCTTGCCCCTGAGTGCGAAGATCCGTCTCGGCAGCGACGCTGACAGCACGAAATTAAAAACGTTCTGCTCCATGCTGGAAGACGAAGGCCTTGATATGCTTACAGTTCACGCCAGGTTCAAGCATGAACCCTTTGCAAGAAATCCAAGATGGGCATATATAGCCGAAATAAAGGAATGCATTAAAATACCTGTTATTGCCAATGGAGGAATTTTCTCGATAGAGGATGCAGAAAAATGCCTGAGAATATCCGGCGCCGATGGATTGATGCTAGGACGGGGGGCGGTGATAAGGCCCTGGCTCTTTGCCGAGATCGCCAGGAGCGTATTTAACAGTGATATCACAGAGCGCGGAATGTTGCTGCCGGATATTTATGCTAACTTTATCGAAGCTTTGAACGCGGATTATCGCCCTATATACCACTTGGGCAGGCTGAAGGCATTTACTCACTACTTTGCCCTGAATTATAAATTCGGACACTCTTTGGCCTGCAAGGTCCAGTCAAGCCGCAGTATGGATGAAGCAATAGAAAGGGCCGGGATATTCTTTGCGACCCATAGTGAGGAGAGCATAGCCATGCGTGGAAATAATGAGTTGGAGAAAGAAAACAATGAATGTCTTGAAACTGCCTTTTAATAAGATCCTATTGATAAAGCCGTCGGATCTGCCCGACACGATTCTCATGCTTGAAGACTCTGTAAGATATCAGAACCATTTAGGCACTGTGCATGCATCTGCTCAATATGCTTTGGCTGAAGCCTCAAGCGGGGAGATATTGGAAAGAAACTTTGGTGACTGGAACGGAGCTTATTTCCCTGTTGTAAGGAGGGTTGAAGTCAAATATAAAAATCCGGCAAAGGGAAGACTGTTTTCAACAGGCTTTATTGACGCAGACAAAGCCGAAAAAGCAAAAAAAGAACTTTCTGAAAAGGGACGGACACTTGTGGACGTCATAGTAAAGATCGTGGACAAAGGGAAGAACATCACCCTTGAATGCAGCTTCACATGGTTTATTGCTAAAGCCAAAAAGTAAAACGCAAAAAAGCAGACAGTAAAGACCTGAGTCCAATCATCTTGAAACAGTCATCAAACTCTCGAGTTCGCCCTCAAATTCTTTTGTCCTGTCTTCGATCTCGGTCCGCAGAAGATCAAGCTTTGCAAAAATAGCGTCGAGTCTGGCTTTTGACTCATGGAGTTTTTTTGTGAGTAGTTTAATAGCTTCCCCTTCACCCTTGAGGGACGCTGCTCTAAGTTCCTGATTTTGGCGTTCTATTTTTGCTTCCAGCTTTAAAACTTCTTGTTCTGTTTCATCAATGCTTTTTTGCAGGCCTCCGACTGTTTTTGATCTTTTATTCAGCAACTCTGCCCGCTCACGCCGGAGTTGTTTTTTATTGACAGAATTGTTCCGGGATTTTTTAATACGCGGAGCGCCGGATTCATTTTCACTTTTCCAGCCGACACGATCAAGGAAGTCCTGGTACGTTCCTTCAAATAAAGTTACTTTCCCGTCATCAAAGACTATCAGGCGCGTGGCCAAAGCGTGGAGCATCATTTCACTGTGAGTTACCACAATTACAGAGCCGTTGAACGCGTCTATGGCCTCGACCAGGGAATCATTGGATTCCATATCAAGATGGTTTGTCGGCTCATCAAGCATGAGCATGTTGGCGGGGCTTACAAGCAGCTTGCCTAACAGCACACGGCTCTTTTCCCCTCCGGAGAGGACACTGATCTTTTTTACTGCGTGGTCTCCTTGAAACATCATGATGCCGCATATTTTGCGGGCCGCACCCCGGCCGACATCTGGATGCACGTCCATAATTTCTTCTTCAATGGTTTTGTGCATAGTAAGGCGGTTTATATTAGTCTGGCCGAAATAGGCTGTCTGCAACTGAACGTGATGACTGACAGAACCGGTTTCAGTCTTCAGTTCTTTTGCAAGCAGATTCAGCAGTGTAGTTTTTCCCTTGCCGTTCTTGCCGATAATGGCTATACGGTCCTTTTTTCCTACTGAAAAGGTCAAGCCATCGATCAGGGGAGCGCTTTCATTGTCAAAAGAAAAAGAGAGATCATTGACTTCCATCAGCAACTTCCCTGTAAAAGACGCTGATTTGAACGCGAAATCAAGGTCCTTTATCTCTGTCAGTTTTTCAAGGCGGTCTTTTTTCTGCAGGGCCTTTATCCGGGACTGAACAGCACTGGCCTTGGATGCCTTTGCCCTGAACCTGTTTATGAAGTCCTCTGTTTCTTTGCGCTTCCTGTCATCGTTGACCCTGGACTTTTCATGTATTTCTTCCTCCATCAGCAGCAGCTGATATACCTTATCGGTCGGGCCGGCTTCTTTCCTCATTTTGCAGCGGTGTATCGCCATAGTATGCGTAGTCACACCATCCATGAAACTACGGTCATGTGTAATAATTATTAGTTCTTTCTTCCAGTTGCGCAAAAACTGTGTAAGCCAGCGAAGAGAGACAATATCAAGATAATTGGTAGGCTCGTCCAGCAGAAGAAGATTAGGGTCTGAAACAAGCACTTTTGCAAGATTAAGACGGACCTGAAATCCCCCTGATAGATCCAATGGATCGAGATTAAGATCTTCCAAAGCAAAGCCGAGCCCCATAAGTATGGTTTCCGCTTTATAGGTCTCATCAATGCCGTACTCGTTTTCCGGGAGACTCAGACACGCTTCTTTCAACACGGCATTCTCCGTAAAGCTGATATGCTGTGAAAGGTGGCCTATCTTATATCCGCTTGGAATACTGATAGATCCTGAATCAGGGCGGTCCTCCCCCAGGATCATCTTAAAGAGAGTTGTTTTGCCGTGTCCGTTTCTGCCGACAAGTCCGACGCGTTCACCCGGATTAAGGGTAAAACCGGCTTTCTCAAAAATGACCTGACGGCCATAACATTTATCTAAATTGCTTGCTTGTATCATTTTAATAACTCTCCTGAGTTCTCAGGTTGTTTGGACTGTAGCCTGTGCTTAAAGCACCTACTTTTGGTTAGGGCTGTTTCACCTAAATACCTGCAGACTATTCACCTGAGTAATTACATTGATTTAAACAGCCCAAAGCGGTTGAATCAGAGGGAAGGCACTTATCTTTCGACACTCTTCCGAACATTCGCACTTAAATTCAGGCAGGTGAATAATATACATTAAATCCGGTAAAAAAAGAAAATATCGGGTGTGTGTGTCCCAATATAACCAAGACTTACAGCATCCATCCTGATGTTGTTATCTCTCCTGAGTATGAGGGAAACGAATCAACAATCCGGCATGACGACTCTTTTATTGCTTTGCGATTCTCCGCTTAGTTGGCATTTGACTGGTCCCTGTTTGCTTGTACATTACACCATGCTATACGTAACATAACCTACTTTTTATACTAAGTTCAGTTAGTTAAATCCTATTCTCCACTACCTCTTTTCCCAATATACCATAATCTCAATAACCCCTCTGATATAGCTGACCAGAGCAACCCGGCAATCCACTTTCAAAAAATATAAACCATCTCTTCAGTTCATTTATTCCCCACAAAAACTTTCTGCATCATGAAAAGACAGATTTTGTTATAATGACGAAAGTACCATACGGATCGCTAATAAGTGGAGGCAAAGATGGAGGACAAAAGATCGGTAATCATCATTGAAGATGATCTGGGTTTGCTGCATATGCTTGAACAGGGACTGGTAGCCGGTGGTTATCGCTGTGAGACTGCCACTAATGCTGAATCTGCCATTGAACTCCTCAGTAAAACTTCTTTTGATATTATGCTAACAGACGTGCGACTTCCCGGCATGAATGGTTTTGACCTTACAGGAAAGGCTAAGAAGCTGAGACATGATATGTTAGTCATCATAATGACCGGGTTTGTTGAGGACTTCTCCTATGAGGAAGCTATAACAGCCGGAGCATCGGATTTTATTAAGAAGCCTTTTGCGGTGCAGGAGCTTTTATTAAGGATCCGGTTCGTAACGCTTCAGGCAACACTACTTAAGATGACAGTTACCGATGAACTGACCGGCCTTTACAACAGGCGAGGGTTTTTCACGGTGACTGAACAGTACTTAAAGTTATCTAATCGACAGAAAAATTTACAGTACATGCTTTATCTGGATCTGGATAACCTCAAAGGTATCAATGATACTCTTGGTCACGAGGGAGGTGACCATGCATTGATCGAAACTGCCGCGGTCTTAAGGGATACCTTCCGCGATTCAGACATCATGGCCCGCATTGGGGGGGACGAGTTTGTTGTTGTTCCGATAGGAACTACTGAAGAGGGGACCAACATAGCTACGTCGCGTTTATATCAAAACTTTCTGGCTCATAATGAAAAAAGAAAACAAACGTATCCTTTGTCAGTAAGCGTTGGTTTTGCTTGCTGCGATCCGGAATCTCCGTGCAGTATTGATGAACTACTGAGTCAGGCAGACAAGTCAATGTACGAACAGAAAAGGCAAAAGAAACAGTCCTCTGTCTGAATATCCTGATCTCCCATTGAAGGCGTACTCCCCCGGCTCCGGCAGAAAAACAGAGACCTGCAAATATGAAATATGGAATGCCTTGCAACCTTTTAGCATCAATTGTAATATGTATGTGATGGAAAGAAAGAAGATACTGGTGGTAGATGATGAGCCTGACATCGTCGAACTGGTTACATACAACCTGAGGAAAGAAGGTTTTGATGTTTCCTCGGCAGTTGACGGAACTGATGCCCTTGCCAGGATCAGGAAAGAAAAGTTCGATTTTGTTATTCTCGATCTTATGCTCCCAGGCATACAGGGGATAGAGATCTGCCGCATTATGAGAAGTGACCCGCTCATGAAGAACATACCGATTATAATGCTTACGGCAAAAGGCGAAGAAGTGGACAAAATTCTTGGACTTGAAATGGGGGCCGATGATTATATTACAAAGCCTTTTAGTCCGAGGGAGCTTCTGGCACGAATTAAAACCGTTATGAGAAGAACATCAGAAGAAAGAGCTGAGGAAACGATTGTTCGAATCGGTAAACTCGCCATCAATAAAGAAACATATTCAGTGACAAAGGATGATAGACCCCTGGAACTGAGTTCCACCGAGTTCAGGCTCCTTCTTTACCTTGTTGAAAGAAAGGGAAGGGTGTTCAGCCGTGACCAGCTTCTCGATGGTGTCTGGAAAGATGAGGCCTTTGTGGAGCCGAGAACAGTTGATGTACATATAAGGAGACTGCGCACCCAGATAGAAGATGATCCGGCAAACCCGAAATATGTAAAAACCAAAAGAGGCATCGGTTATTATGTGGACTCCGAAGCATGACCAGCAGGATCTTCACACGAATTTTTATAGTCTATGCTGTTATAGTTCTGCTCGCGGGGATCATAACTGAGATCTATATCACCACGGCCGTCAGAGAAAATCATATCAGCAATCTCAACCAGCATCTTGAAGACAAAATAGGTTTGCTCTCAAATGACATATACTTTACAAAGAGCAATCTCGACAGCTTTTGCAAAAAAATAAAAGAGCAAATACATGCTCGTGTCACAGTCATACTGAATGATGGAAAAGTTGTCGGGGACTCAGACCATGAAGCGGCAACTATGGATAATCATGCAAATCGCACTGAGATCCAGCAGGCGGCTGATCTTGGAACTGGCATGACGATACGCTACAGCGATACCCTGAAATATGACTTTCTTTATGTTGCACGGAAGATAACTCGTGGAGGGGTTGACGAAGGCTTCATAAGGCTTGCAGTGCCTTTGCAGGAAATTGATCGTTCGGTAAATCTTCTCAGGGTAAAGATAATCCTTGTTGTTATGATAGTCCTGCTGATAACCTGGGGAGTTTCAGTATGGCAAACCGATCACCTGCGAAGACTTCTCCGCCAGATCACAGACTTCTCGCGATCGTTGTCCAAAGGAGAGATTGACAAGAGGCTGTTTCTGAAGAAGGCCGGTGAATTCAGTGAAATTGCTGACAATCTGACTTCCATGTCTGTTGCTTTGCAGAGCATGATTTCACAAAGCGAGGAGGAAAGTAACCGGCTGAACGTAATTCTTAAAAGTGTTCCTGACGCACTTCTTATAATCGATGCAAAAGGCATAGTGACCCTTTCGAGTTCCTCAGTAAAAGATTTTTTCGGTAGTGTTCCGGCAGCAGGCATACGTTTTGCTGAAGTAGTCAGGAACCATGAATTTTCAGGCCTTATTGCTGAAGTGAGGAAGAACCTTTTGCCCGGGATGACCGAATTCAGCATCGAAATGCCTGAGGAAAAGCACCTGACAGTCAGGGTGTCCCCGCTTTTTTACAGGGAAAGTGAGCTTTCAGGTTTTGTTGCTGTATTCCACGATATAACTGACATCAAAAAACTCGAACAGGTCAGAAAAGACTTTGTTGCTAACGTATCACATGAACTAAAAACTCCGATTACTGCGATCAAGGGCTTTGCCGATACGTTGCTCGATGGTGCACTGGATGACAAGGAAAATGCGACACGTTTCGTTCAGACTATCAAGTCCAACAGTGAGCGTATTAACGCTCTTGTTGATGACCTCATGACCATATCAAAGATCGAAATGGGTGTGATAAAAGTCGAAAAAGCTTTGATTGATATCGAAGGCGTTTGCGAAAACATTATGGAAGTGTTTAA
>MHDW01000143.1:8165-12184 GCA_001803645.1 Nitrospirae bacterium GWC2_42_7
TTCGAAGAATCTTTATATAAAGTGCGAGAAGAGACAGGAGATCAGTCAGATCAAGGCCGACAGAAACCGCCTCATTCAGATACTCACGAACCTGATTGACAATGCTATAAAGTTCACGGACACAGGAGGGGTGACCTTCGGCATTGATATAGAGGATGGAAAAATTTTTATCTTTGTTGAAGACACCGGCGTGGGAGTTCCAGCAAAGTTTGTATCGAGACTTGGCGAGAGGTTCTTCAGGGTTGACCCCGCAAGATCAAGAACGATGGGAGGGACCGGCCTAGGGCTTGCAATCGTCAAACACCTTGTGAAGGCCCATGGATGGAGTATGCATATTGAGAGCGTACACGGCAAGGGGACCAGGGTGAAGATTATCATTTAACCGGAATGTAATATTCTTTTCATATTGCAGCAATACTTTTCAGGTTATACTTTTCTCATCGCATCAATGATACAGGCATACTTATGGCACTATCTGATACACATAGAACCCTCATATGAGTAGTCATGTCAGGTAACACTGAAACCCCAAACAGCTTGTTATTACGCCGGGCAACACATGACAAATTTCTCTGGGGAGTCGCTACTTCCGCCTTTCAGCTCGAAGGTTCTCCGCATGCAGACTGGTCATCATGGGACACTATCCTTAGTGAAAAGCCTGAGGTAACAAACCATTATGAACTGTACCGGGAAGATCTTGGGCTTCTGAAAAATCTTGGAGTAAATGCGTACCGCTTTTCTCTTGAATGGAGCAGGATGCAGCCTCGTGAACATGCCTGGGACGAAAAGGCTATCGAGCATTATCAGGAAATTATCGCTATTCTCAGAAGGGACGGCATCGAACCGATGGTGACCCTTCATCATTTCACACATCCACTTTGGTTTATCAAAAAATATCCCTGGCATGAGAATGCATCAGTAGATAAATTTCTTGCATATGTAAAGAAAGTGGTTGCTGTAATGAGCGATGTGACATATTGGATAACCTTCAACGAGCCCTATGTCCTTGTCCTTGCCGGCTATTTTGAAGGATGCACACCCCCGGCAATCAAGAACTCTACGCTTGGAATCAAGGCCCTTGCGAATATTCTCAGGGCCCATGCAGGGGCATATGACATTATACATAGCGCCTGCCCTCATGCAAGGGTGAGTGTTGCCCATAATATGGCGGCGCTTGCGCCGTGGAAGAAATGGAACCCGTTAGACAAACTCCTTGCGCGGGTCGCGAAATACTTCTACAATCACTCCCTGCTTGATGCTTTTCTGACCGGTTCACTAAGGATTAAATTCCCTTTTAAAGAAGAACTGGCAATCCTTTTGCCGATCAAAGGCAAACTCGACTTCTTCGGAGTGAATTACTACACAAGGATACATATGCGTTTTAATCCCCTGAAGAAAATGGGGGTCGAGATGAGACATAGTGACATTGACGGCCACGGGCTTACGGATATGGGATGGGAGATCCATCCGTACGGACTCGAAAAAGTCTTGAGATACGCATCCAGGCTGAATGTCCCTCTCATAATCACAGAAAACGGTATCGCTACAAAAGACAGTCAGAAAAAGATCAAGTTCATGAAAAAACATATTGATGTTGTCGAGCATTGCATAAAACAGGGATTGGATATAAGGGGATATTTTTACTGGTCTCTTATCGACAATTATGAGTGGCTGCAGGGGCTTGACGCCCGTTTCGGGCTTTACAAGGTCAACTTCGAAACTCTTGAACGCATTCCTACAAATGCAGCTGCCTATTATTCTTATATCATAAAAAACAGGAAGTTCTGACCTCTATTCGTCAGCTTTCTGTCCTCTGATACCTGCCGTTCACATTTAACCGAAATGTAACAGCCATTTCATCATACTGAAATGTTCAATCCCTATGATATAAGCAGAATGATGAAAAAATATCGAACAAAAAAATATCGAACCAAGCGGGGCCATGCTGCTGTGTGACTTTCATATTCACACGACGTATTCCGACGGCTCGGTAGAGCTGAGAAGGACGATAGACCTCTTCGGACAGGCAGGCTTTGATGTTATAGCAATAACAGACCATGTGGTGAATGGTGATAATCCGCTTGGCAAGTTTGCACATCGCTTTAAGTATTCTGTAACAGCCGCCAACTTTGACAAATATCTCTCCCATATAAAAGAGGAAGCAATCAGGGCCTGGGACAAATACGGCATGCTCGTTATTCCAGGAATTGAAATAACCAAGAACCATCTGAATATTGAAAACTCAGCCCACATGCTGATCATCGATGTTCAGGACTTTATACCTGCCTGCATGAGTTATGAAGAGATATTCCTGGAGGCAAAAAAGCAGAAAGCCCTGACTGTAGCTTGTCACCCCCATTACATGTCGGCAAAGAGCGACAGGGACACACTTTTTCTCTGGAACAACAGGGACAAATATGCCAAATATATCGATGCATGGGAGATAGCGAACAGAGATGATGTTTTTAATGTAATCAGCCTGAAAAAATACCCTTACATCGCCAACAGCGATTTCCATAAACCCAGACACCTGTATTCATGGAAGACGCTCCTTAATTGCGATAAGAATACCGAATCAGTGAAACAGTGCATTAAACATAACAAAGGCGTTGCCATAACGCTATTCAGAAATTAGGAGGATATGAAATGATGATATTCTGGATATTTGTCTGTATAACAATCTTTGGGCTTCTGGGGTATCTGGCGCAGGCATTGGCAGTTCATGGAACAATGAAGTGTAATGGTTGTGAGTCAGCAGGCAGTGATAAAGGCCCTGAAGGTTTTTGTCCCCCTGTTTCGATTTTAAAGCCCCTGAAAGGACTGGATGACAATTTATTCGACAACCTTGAAAGTTTTTGTATTCAGGATTATCCGCAGTATGAAATAATATTCGCTTTGCAGGATTATAATGATTCTGCCTATAAGATCGTCCGCAAGATCAAGAATAAATATCCGGATAGAGACATTTCAATAATTGTTGAAAAATGCGATGATGGGCTGAATCCAAAGGTCAATAACCTAATACCAGCCTGCAGGTTTTCAAAATACTCCTTTATTCTCATCAGCGACAGCAATGTGCTGGTCGACAGCAATTACCTGAAAGAAGTAATCAGGCATATGAAAGATCCCGATATCGGTCTGGTCTCTAACATCATAAGGGGAGTCCGTGGCAGGACCCTCGGCTCTGTTTTCGAAAATCTTCATATGAATTCCTTCATTGCCGGAAGCGTTTGTTTTCTGGACCGGTTCCTTGGGATGCCATGTGTAATTGGGAAATCCATACTGATGAGAAAAAGTGATCTGAAGGCTATAGGAGGATTCAGGGAAGTGAAAGACGTCCTTGCTGAAGATTATGTAATCGGACAAAAGATATATGAGAAGGGCAGAAAGGTTGTTTTATCCAATTACATAATCAATAACGTTAATGAATACTGGGGATTCAGTAAATTTTTCAACAGACATATAAGATGGGGCAAGCTGAGATGGAAAATCGGCGGCCTCAGGTATTTTTCAGAATTGTTAAGCAATGCGGTATTTGTGTCTGTTCTCCCGGTGTTCCTGTTGGGCCCGTCAAAATTGACATTGTCTTTTGCAGCCCTTGTGAGTTGCTTCAAGATCGGATGTGATTTCTATATTGGCAGGAAAATAAAAGCCGACATAAATCCTTTACATTACTTTTTCTCTCCTGTCAAAGATCTTATCATCGGGATCATCTGGTTTATTCCAATCCTGAGCAATACAGTTGTCTGGAGGGGAAACAGATATATGATTGGCAAAGGATCAATACTTTCGCCATGTCCTGAATCTGAAATATGGGCATGGCGGCTCAGGGTTGTGCAGGCGATAAAAATAAGAATGGCATGATCTTTGAAATAACGAAGGAGGTGATTAAATGAAATTATCAGCATATCAGAATATTGAAAATAACCCATTAATGTTTAAGCAGTCTGATTGCCTGTATGGCGGGCCTGACAAAGATAGATGTTCGGCATCGTTGTCGCTTATGGCTATAGGTGCAA